>JAJXTT010000004.1 GCA_021783525.1 Pseudomonadota bacterium | reverse complement strand
GGTCTATGCCGAGGCCGTCGCAAGAATTGCGCAGGGCGCACAACTGGGAATGGCGCAACCGGGCAAGGGCTGTCTTTACCAGGTCAAGGACCGTGGCCTGCGCCATGAACGGGCGCTGGCTGCGCGGTTGGCATCCGGCATGCTGGCGGGGATGGCCTTGCCCAGTCGAGTCCGGTGGTTTGCGACCAAAATGGTGGAGGAGCGGTACAGATGAGAGACCTGTTCGTCACCGGCGCCATCTTCGGGTTGTTGCCGTTTGTCTTTAGGTGGCCCTGGGTCGGCATTCTGTTGTGGTCCTGGCTCGGCTACATGAATCCGCACAGGCTCGCCTATGGCTTTGCTGTCGATTTCCCTTTTTCGATGATCGTTGGCATCGTCACCATCGTGTCCTTCATGGCGTCCAAGGAAAAGAAGGACATGCTATGGACACGTGAAACGATCGTCCTGTTAATTCTAGTCGGCTGGATGCTGTTCACGACTTTCTTCGCGTTTTATCCGGACCTAGCCTGGAACCAGTGGAACAAGGTCTGGAAGATCATGTTGATGGTCTTGCTGACCGCGCTCATCATCAGGGAGCGCTCCCAACTGCACTGGCTGATCTGGGTCATTGCCCTTTCCTTTGGGTTCTATGGCGTCAAGGGCGGGATTTTCACCATCCTCCATGGCGGGGTCTACCGCGTGCAGGGGCCAGAAGGAACCTTCGTCGGCGGCAACAATGAAATGGCACTGGCACTGGTGATGACGATCCCGCTCATCCGCTACCTGCATCTGCAGGAGGCGCGCCGATGGGCCAAGACAGGGCTGGCCGTCGCCCTGGTGCTGACGGGCGTCGCGGCCATCGGTAGCCAGTCGCGCGGCGGCATGCTGGCGATGGTGGCGATGGGACTGTTTCTGTGGCTGAAAAGCCGCCACAAGATCGTCACCGGTTTTTACATGGTGATTGCCGTGGCCATCATGGCGTCGGTCATGCCGCAGGAATGGTATGACCGCATGAACACGATCAAGACTTATCAGGAGGACGAATCGGCGCAGGGCCGGATCAATGCCTGGCATACCGCGTACAACGTGGCGAAGGACCGCATCACCGGCGGTGGATTCGACATGTTCCGGCCGCCCACATTCCGCGAATACGCCCCTGTCCCCTGGAATGTCCACGATGTCCACAGCATCTACTTCGAGATCATGGGCGAGCAGGGATTCATCGGCTTCGGTCTGTTCATCCTGCTGGGCGTGCTGGCCTGGATACGGGCGCAGCAGATCATCAAGCGGTGCAAGAACGACCCTGACAGGAAATGGGCCGCCGATCTGGCGGCCATGATCCAGGTGAGCCTCGTCGGCTATGCGACGGCGGGCGCGTTCCTGGGAATGAGCCACTTCGACCTGCCCTACCACCTGGTGATCATTTTGGTGCTGGCTGCCAAATTTGCGGGGCTGCTGGAGAAGCAGCCCAAGCCTGTCGTGAGCTTTGCCAGCGGGGCGCAGGCCTCCCGGCAAGGCAACTGAGGACTGTCTCATGCAAACCGGATTCGAAACCATCGGCAATGCGATCCTGACACTCTACGACAGCGGCCGCCCCGTGCTGGTCACCGACCCCTGGTTTACGCCGCAGGCCTACTTCGGAAGCTGGGGGCAATCGCACGAGATTCCGGCGGAGCAAATGAAGGGCATTCTCGGCGCGGAATATGTCTGGCTGTCGCATGGCCACCCCGACCACCTCAACCCCGAATCGATGCCACAGCTGCTGGGCAGGAAGATTCTGCTGCCCGACCACGTCGGCCAGCGCATCCACGATGACCTCAAGGGGCAGGGCTTCGACGTTCACGTGATGCAGGATCGCCGCTGGTACCCGCTGTCCGAGCACATCCGGGTGTACTGCATTTCCGACCTCAACCAGGATGCCGTGCTGCTGGCAGACATCAATGGCCGCCTGGTGTTCAACCGCACCGACGCCTCGGACCATGGATGGGAAAACCACGTGCGCAGCATCGTCAAGCGCTATCCGGTGTCGTTCATGATGGGGCTGTCCAGCCGCTATGGCGACGCCGACATGATCAACTTCTTTCACGAGGACGGCAGCCGCATCGCGCCGTCCGAGGTGACGCCTGCCATCGGCAAGCGCAATGCCCACCGCACCGAAGCGGTCGGCGCCAAATACTTCATCCCGTTCAGTTCGATGCATACCTACCAGCGTGAGGACTCGGCCTGGGCAAACGTCTATCACACCTCGCTGGACGATTACCGCAACGGCTTCGAGTCGGACAAGTGCCGGATGCTGCCGGCCTACGTGCGTTACGATTGCGTGGATGACAGCTGGGAGGAAATCCGGCCGCGCGAGCTGCCGGTGACAATCCTGCCAGCGGCGGACTTCGGCGACGACTGGAACGAAAAGCTCGACGCCAGCGAGCGTGAACTGGCGAGCCGTTATTTCCAGGCCATCGACCACCTGGCGACGCATCTCGACTACATCAACCTGCGCGTCGGCGGGCAGGACCACGTCATCAAGATCAGCGACCGCGCATACAACCGCGGCGTGACGTTCGAGGCGCCGCGCAATTCGCTGATGACCGCTATCCGCTACGAAGTCTTCGACGACATGCTGATTGCCAATTTCATGAAGACCACTCTGCACGGGGACTGGGGCAAGTCTCGGCTGTATCCGGATTTCACGCCCTATGTCGCCAAGTACGCCGACAACGGCCAGGCGCGTTCGCGTGATGAACTCGACGCCTATTTCAAGGCCTACCGCGGCCGCGCGGTGCTGGACTATCTGAAGTGGACATTCGAGAAGCGTGCCGAGGGCATCTACCGCAAATACATCTCGGACGAGAGCCTGCTGCACAAGGCAGCCAAGAGCGCCTACTGGCACTACAAGAAGAGAATGCGCTGACCGAAATGGATGTGCCCGTCATTTCAAGAGTGAAAACGCCGCCCGGCCTGGGCAAATCATTTTGGCTTGCCGCATTCCTCCTGCTGTGCGTCGAACTCGCGCTTCACAGCGAATCCGTGATGCACCGCTATCGTTCCGTCTTTGCGGTCGGCCGCGCGATCGACAAGCTGCACTACGTCGAGCGCGAGCCGCCGCAGGTGCTCTTCCTCGGCAACAGCCGAACCGACAATGGCATCGACCCGCGCGCGGTCAGCCATGTACTGGGGCGGCCCGATTCATACGGCTTCAACCTTGGCCTGCCGGGAGCCAACCTGTTGATCTTCCACGGAATCGTGTCGCGCCTGGCTGCACGGGGCGCGCTGGGCAAGGACGGCATTCACACCGTGGTGCTGGGCCTGGATGAAAGCGCGCTGCAGGAAGACAATTCGCTCGGTTATGTCGACTTCCTGGCGAACAGGAGCGCCCTGTGGTCGTATGGGCGCTATCAGGACTGGCTGGGCAGCTATCTGCGTCTGTGGTCATACAGCGCTAACCTTCGAGAGCTGCGGGAGCCGGACAAGCTGATCCGCTTTGTCGAGGCCAGTACGCGGCAGATCGATCCCATCGGGGGGGCGGCGGCTGCGCACCTTGGCTATCGTGCCGGATTCGGGGCGGCGCAGAACCAGGCGCAGGTCGTGCGCCAGGAGAATGACGCCCAGCAGCCTCCCGCGCCCGGAGTCGAGGTCTTCCTGTGGCGGACAGTCGACGTCCTGCAGGCGCGCGGTGTTCGAGTATTCGTAACGGTCCCGCCGCTGCGCGACCGCACCTCGGCCTATTTTGACATCGGCCCGGCCGCCGCCCCCTATCGCGCGCTGCTTGCGCGCCTGCGGCAGCGCGGCGTGGTGGTGTTGCGTCCGCCCACCGGTTACACGCCTGCGGAATTCATCAATGCGGGGCATCTGAATGATTCAGGCGCGCAACGTTACAGCCAGGAAGTGGGCCGCGAGCTGATGGCGCTGGGCGTCCGGTAGACCATGGTATTCAGTTCGCCACCGTTCCTGCTGTTCTTTGCGGTGCTGCTTATGTTTTATGCGGGCGCACGCAATTACCGCGAGCGGGCCGCCGTCATTCTGGTCGGCAGCCTGATTTTCTACGCCTCGTGGAAGCCGGTCTACCTCATCCTGCTCGGCGTGTCGGTCAGTCTCAACTATCTGATCTATGCCGGCCTCTCCGCCACCCGCAGCAAACGGTTGCTGGTGGCGGGGCTGGTGCTGAACCTGGGATTCCTGGGAGTCGTCAAGTATCTGGGGATGGTGCTGGAAAGCCTGCTCGGTCTGGGGAACTGGCTGGACATGCCGCTTATCGGCGCGCCGCCGGCGTGGGTGGGCTGGGCACTTCCACTGGGAATCAGTTTTTACACGTTCCACATGCTGTCAGTGATGATCGACGTCTATCGCGGCGAATGGACGCACCGCATTTCGTTTCGCGCCTGGTGGCTGTATGTGACCTTCTTCCCGCACATGATTGCCGGCCCCATCCTGAGGGCGTCCGAGCTGGTCGAGCAGCTGGAAAACCTGCGGCCGCTGAAGGCCGGGGACATCAAGCTGGGCGCGCTCATTTTCATGGCCGGCCTGGTCAAGAAGGTGCTGTTCGCCGACAATCTCGCGCCGCTGACGGACGAACTGTTCAGCCACCCTGAATCGCTCGATTTTTATGCGGCCTGGCTCGCCACCACCACCTTTGCGCTGCAGATCTACTTTGACTTCTCCGGCTACAGCGAAATGGCCATTGGACTCGCGCGGATGTTCGGCGTGGTCTTGCCGCGCAACTTTCTCCATCCCTATACCAGCCGCAGCGTGCGTGAGTTCTGGCAGCGCTGGCACATGACCCTGTCGCGCTGGCTGCGCGATTATCTGTACATCTCGCTGGGGGGCAGCCGACGGGGGAAGGGGCGCAACCTGGCCAACCTGATGATCACGATGCTGCTGGGCGGCCTCTGGCATGGCGCGGCGTGGACCTTCGTCTTCTGGGGTTTTCTGCATGGCAGCTATCTCGTGCTGCATCGCCTGCTGCTGGACGTGTACGCGCGGCTCGGCGTGGCGGCGGGCTCGCTCGCCGCGCGCGCCCTGTCCTGGCTGGGGTGGCCGGTAACGCTTGCGCTGGTCTGGGTCACATGGGTGTTTTTCCGCGCCGCAACGTTCCACGATGCCTGGGCCATAACCGCCGCGATGCTGGGCATGGGCAGCGAGCCGGCGGGCGCGCCGGTCGTGCGCAGCTATGTCCAGGCGCTGGTGTGGGCGAGCCTGCTGCTGGTCCTTGTGGAGCCAGCAATCGAACGCGGCCTGAGGAACGGACTGCAACGCTGGGGAAACCTGCATTTCACGTTGCGTGGCTCGGCGTATGCGGCGATCACGCTTGCCGTGATCTTCTTCGGCGGCAGCAGCCAGAAGTTCATCTACTTCGATTTCTGAGTCTGCCGGTGGTCGTTCGCTTCAGTGTTCGTTCGCCTGCAGCCAACGCTCCAGCATCATGGCCACCCAGATCATCACCCCGTAATAGCTGGCGTGCGGGCCACGCAGCATGGCGAGCATGTGATCCAGATACGCCGGCTGGATCCAGCCACGCTGCTTGAAGTCAGACAGGCTGTCACCGACAAGGTCGCCGAGCGGCGCGTATTGGGTGCTCCACACGCCGAACGGCAGGCCGAAGCCGTGCTTGCTCTTGCTGATGATCTTCTCCGGCAGCAGGTCGGTGAGCGCTTCCTTGAAGAACCAGCGCAGCTTCTGTCCGCGCACCTTGTAATCCACCGGCAGGTGGTTGGCAAAGGCGACCATGCGGTCGTCGAGCAGGGGATAGCGGACTTCGATCCCCGCCGCCTCGGTCATGGTGCCCACCTTCCGCAGGTCGTTGTCGGCGAGGGTGAACTTCAAATCCACGTGCATCATGCGATTGATGTAGTGGTCCGATTCGGTGCGCGCATACACCTCGGTGAGCGCGGCATCCGCTGTCGACGGATCGACGGCATGGATGAAATCCGCAGCAAGTATCTGTTCGAGCGGGGTGCGATGCAGGAAGTTGTAACTTTCCAGGCGCAGCGGCAGCCCCATGTTGGCCTGCCGCACGTAGCTTTTCAGCTTGGACAGCGGGAAGCGGTCGGACAAGCCAGGAAGATGCGCGATCGGCTCGATCACGCCGCGCCGGATCGCCGCCGGCAGGCGGAAGTAGTTCTCGAACAGCTTCTGCTTGGCGTACCGCACATTGCCGCCGAAGATTTCGTCGCCACCGTCGCCCGCCAGCATGCGCTCGAATCCCGCTTTGCGCGCGGCCAGAGCGCAGAAATAGGTCGGCACCGCCGAATCGTTGCCGAACGGTTCGTCGTATTCGCGCGCGATGACGGGAATCGCCGTCACGATGTCGGCGGGCTTCAGGTAGTACTCGTGGGAGCGGCTGCCGTAGCGCTCGGCGGCGCAGCGCGCGAATTCCATCTCGTCGAAGCCGGCGGCGTCGAACCCGATGGAAAACGTGTCGACCGGCGCGCCGCGTGCGGCGGTGAGCGCCCCGACGACCGTCGAGCTGTCGGTGCCGCCGGAAAGGAACGCTGCCGTTGCCGGTGCATCGGCATCGCGAACGGCCTGGTCCAGCACGGCGCGAAAATCGCGGCGATGCCGCTCGAAGCTGCCGTCAACCGGAGTGTAGTCGGCCTGCCAGTAGAACCCGGCGCTGAGTTGGCCATTTTTGAGGGTGACGATCTGCCCCGGCAGCAGCTTGTGGACGTTCTGGTAGAGGCTGCGCGGCGCCGGGATGGTGTGGAAATACAGGTAGTCGTAGATCGCCTGCGGGTCGATGACCCGCCCGACTCCGGGGTGAGCGGCGACGTTCTGCACGCTGCTGCCGAACACCAGGTGGCCGCCGCGATGTGCGTAGCACAGGCGTTCGGCGCCGACGCGATCGAGCACCAGGCAGGCTTTATTCTTCAGGGGTTCAAGCACGGCGAAGGCGAAATTACCGTGCATCAGCGACGGCAGTTTCTCGCCGTGGCGTACCCAGCCGTGCGCCACGGCCATGGCGGGGTTGCGGTCGCGGGCGATGAAGGCCAGGTCATCGTCCAGAAAGACCGGGCGGCCGATCAGCGTGGCGGCGAGGCCGTTTTCAACGTGGATGTCGGCCTTGCCGAAACGCGAACACGCCGCCACGCCCAGCATCTGGCTGCTGTGTTCCTGCAGCAGCCCTTCCGGCGACAGGCACGCCGCGCGCCCCATGTGCCTGATTAAATCCTGATGCGCGCCGTGGTCGCCCATCCAGCCGAAAATGCCATCCATGGTGTGTGTGTCAGTGTGATACGGGATAATCAAGGCTCGATATTAACGGGCTTGCCGCTTTGGCACGAATCCTGTTTATTCTTTCGTCTGGCCGTGCCATGAATGATGCGAAACAAATCGAGCCAGCGGCGACGGGCAGAAAAATATTAAGCGAATTCAGGCAAAAATGAGCAAACGGTGCATGTCATCAAATCCAAGTTGCTGCCGCCGGGCACATCTATTGGGCTTTCTGCTGGAGAACAGTGATTGAAGAGACCTAATCTTTTTCTCATCGGCGCGATGAAGTCGGGCACCACGACCTTGCACGAGTTACTGGCGACTCATCCTCAAATCTCGATGAGTGAGCCCAAGGAGCCCTGCTACTTTGTCGAACCGGATGTGCTCAAGAGTTACTGGCCTGAAATGTGGCGGCAAGGCATCTGGAAGTCCGAGGACGCCTATCTCGCGCTGTTTCCGGAGAAACCGGATGCACGTTATGTTGGGGAATCCAGCACCGACTATTCCAAGGCGCCAAAATTGCCTGGCGTCGTGGAGAAGCTTGCTGCCTTCAGCCCGAGTGCCCGCATTGTGTACATCATGCGTGATCCGGTGGAACGTGCCATCAGCCATTACTGGCATATGGCTGAACACAGGGGTGAAGTGCGCGAACCGTTAGACGCCATTGTGCAGGATCCGCATTACACCGACGTCAGTCATTACGCTTTCCAGTTGCGGCCCTATATCGAGCGCTTTGGCCGAGCGAACGTGTATGCGTTGACGTTTGAGGCGCTGAAATGCCATCCCAGGGAAACCGTGCAGGCTTTGTATGCCTGGCTGGGGGTGGACGCGGATTTCGAGCCGGCCGATTTGGGTGGTGCCCGCAATGCCACCCCCGATGCGGTACGTCAAAAACGTTCAGGATGGAACTGGTTGGATCGCCTGCGCCACAGCTTGCTATGGGAGAAATTGGGGGGCTATTGTCCTCCTGCGCTGCGAAGGCTTGGCGTAGCGATGGTTGAAAAGCCGGTGCAACCAAAGACTACGGACATGAGCGAAGTCATTGCATATTTGCGCCAGTTGCAGCGCCCTCAGATAGCTGAACTCGCCAGATTGCTTAACCGGGACTTCCCTGAATGGAAGACTTTGTATGGGGAATGAAATCATGTCCGCGGCTCCTCCACGCTTTTCGGTGGTGATCCCCGCCTACAATGCAGGCAAGACGATCGCTCGTGCCCTGGATTCAGCATTGGAGCAAACCTGGCTGGCCCATGAAATCATCGTGGTGGATGATGGCTCAAGCGACGATACCTGTGAAGCCGTGTCCGCTTACGGTGATCGGGTCATTTACCTGCGACAAGAGAATGCCGGCCCTTCTGCGGCGCGCAACCGCGGGGTAGATGCCGCCAGCGGCGACTGGATCACCTTTCTTGATGCCGATGACTGGTACTACCCCACTCGCCTGGAATGCCACGCCAGTATGATCGCCGCAGAGCTCGGCCTTGATTTTCTGGTGGCGAGTTTTGATTACCGCGACAAGGATGGCATGCTCATCCATTCGTCGATCGAACAAGCCGCGCTGGGCCGCCACCTGATGGAACAAGCCGGGAATACGGGCAGTACAGTGATCGAAGCCGAGGCCATCGGCGACTTCGTCGACCAGCAATTCAGCGACACCCGGTGTTTGTCCGTGCCCCGAAAAACTTTCCTGGCCCTCGGCGGCTTCCCGCGTGACCTGAGGATCTGCGAGGACGTGGTGTTTCTGATCCGGCTATGTGCCATCAGCCAGCGGATCGGAGTGGTGTGTGCCTCGCAAGCGGTCTATCTGGTGCACGACGAGGGTCTGATCCGTTCTGACCGCCTGCGTGCGCAAACCGAAACCGTGCGTGCTTTGCATACCTTGGCACCCGAGATGCGGCAGGCGCCTGTCTCCGTTCACCGCGCATGGCAACGATTGCTCAAGGAGGCGTATCGCAATCTCGCGTACTACCTGGCCAAACAGGGACGCACACGCGAGGCACTCGCCGGGCTGTTGGAATCCTTTCGTTTCCATCCCTCCTGGCGGGATGGTCGTGACATGCTGTCAGTCCTGAGAAGATAGGCCATGCCACGTTACCTAGTGCTCACCGAACTGTTCCTGCCCACCAAGGGTGGTACTGCCGTCTGGGCCGCCGAGGTCTACAAGCGCCTCGGCGGCAAGGAAATCCACATCGTCACCGCGGCCGTTACAGGCGCGGCCGAGGTCGACGCCGTCCACCCCAACGCCATCCATCGCCTGAGTCTCAAGCGTGTGCGCTGGCTGAGACCCGAATCCCTCGCGATGTACGCGCGATTCTCTTTCACGTCGCTGACGCTGGCACTCACGCATCGTTTCGAGGCCATCCACGCCTTTCGCGCCCTGCCCGAAGGGCTGGTGGCCTGGGCAGTGGCCCGGTTGACCCATGTGCCCGTCGTGATCTACGCCCATGGCGAGGAACTCACGACCTGGGGCACCGGAGGCAAATACAAGGCCATGCGTTTTGCCTTGCGGCATGCCGACAAGGTCATTGCCAACAGTGAGCACACACGCGACACCTTGTTGACGATGGGCATTCCCGCAGCCCGCATCGCGGTCGTCTATCCTGGTGTGGATGTGTCAGTCTTCAGGCCAGGACTGGATATCAGCGGATTACGCGAAAGCCTGGGCATTCGTCCCGACGAAAAACTGGTGTTCTCGGTCGGACGTCTTTCGCGCCGCAAGGGCTTCGATCAGATGATCCGCGCCGTAGCGCAGTTGCGTGCCGAAGATATTCCCGTGCGCTACGTCATAGCGGGGATCGGCGAAGATGCAGACTACTTGGACGGCTTGATTGCTGAGCATCATCTGACAGGCGTTGCTCATCGGGTCGGCGCTGTGAGCGAGGCCGACCTGCCGCGATGGATGAACGCATGTGACGTGTTTGCCATGCCTAACCGCGAGATCAACGGTGACAACGAGGGTTTTGGCATGGTCTTTATCGAGGCGGCCGCGTGCGGAAAACCCAGCCTGGCGGGGGAGGCGGGTGGAACGGGATCGGCGGTCCTGCATAACCAGACTGGCCTTCGTGTGGACGGCATGTCGGTCGATGCGGTGGCCGATGGATTGCGCAGCCTTTTGACGCAATCCGCATTGGCCTCCGAGTTTGGGAGGACCGCATTGTGTCGAGTGGGCCGTGAATTTGCCTGGGAACGCGTGGCGGACAAGATCCGATTTCTGAACACGCCCGCAACACCGCTCGCCCCTGCCCATGACTGAGTCCAAGCCACCCCGGTCAGTCATTGATTCCTTTCGGAATGGTGCGAGTAATATTGCTCCTCATGGGTGTGAGAGAGCGGCCGGCGGCGTGTGTTCGCAGGCCAGCCAGAGGGCCGACGGATTCGGTATCGAGATTGATGCAGGGGGCGCGTGCGTAATCAGCTGATACGAGATTGCGTGACGACCCGAGAGCACGAACGCACATGCGGGTTCAGTAAAGCGTCAGCAGGAGTGCCGGTATATGTTGGATTTGGAAAGGTGTGACCATGAGACGATTTCAGCCGTTACAGCATGTAGTGGGAATGCTGGTGTTTTTATTGCAGGCCTCGCCTGTCTACGCCGCCATCGCAACGCCGGCGGAAATCGCGATGCTGCCCGCTTACTGCGATATCAAGATAGGCAGTCGGAATCAGGCAACTGAAAATTATTGGGTGCAGCAGATGGGCCGCGAAAACTGGACCCCCCTGAACCATTATTGCACCGGCTTGCTGGCGATGAATCGCTATTATGGGCAGAGCCGTTACGAACAGCGCAGGACGTTAAGCGGGGCCATTTGGGATTTCGATTACGTGTTGAAATATACCCGGCCCGACTTTTACCTTCGGGCGGATTTCCATTACAACCGCGGCAAAGCGTTGCTCCTTCAGGGAAAGGAGGGTCCCGCGGTCGGCGACTTTCAAAAGGCGCTGGAGCTGAGTCCCGGCATGCCGTCAGCAAGCATCGAACTGGCAGAGCTGTATAAAAAGCGCGGCAAGAAACAACTGGCTCTCGCTACATTGAAAACCGCCGTAGAGCGGTTTCCGACAAACAAGGGCTTGCGGAGAAGATATCAGGAGCTGGGGGGCGACCTTGCTTCGATACCGGCGACCCCACCGGCGACACCCGCGGCAGTGAAGGAGACACAGGCACCGGCTGTGGGGTCGGGCAACGCCAACGATGTGGCTCCTGCCAAGTCCGAACCAGACCCGGCTGTCGTACAGAGCAAACCGGAAGTCATCGATCAGAAAATAGGCAACGAAACCAACCCGTGGTGCCGCTTCTGCCCCGATCCGCCAGCACCAACAAGCGAGAAGCAATAAAAAAGGCATGTTCTACAAACAAAAGGATCGGTTACGACGATGGTGGTTTGTGCGTCAAACCCGTCGCGTCCTGGATAGCGCGCCGATTGAGCTGGATGCAGCCGGGCCGGCCCTGTTGTCGCAGCTGCAACACAAGGACGTGCAGATGTATCTGGCTGCGATCAAATCATTCGCGCGCCATCTGCCGCCCTCCGAGGTGCACATCGTTGATGACGGCAGCCTGACGAATGATGACCGTGCCTTGCTGGAAAAGCATGTTGCTGGAATGGTTGTGCATGAATTGAAAGCGTGCCGCGAGCGCGATCTCCCCGTTGGCGGCTGTTGGGAACGGCTGATCGCCATAGCGCGTTTATCGGAAACGCGGTATGTCATCCAGCTGGATGCGGACACCCTGACGTTGGGGGACATACGGGAAGTCGCGGACGCAGTACGAAACGCGAAATCGTTTTCTATCGGAACCTGGGACGACCAGACACTAGAGCCGGCGACAGTTCGGGCACGCGCCGCGCAAAGGCATCTGGACAGCGGCAAACCGCATGTGCAATTGTTGGCGGAATCAAAATTCGACCAACTGCAATACCCGCAGGAGCTTCGCTATGTGCGTGGGTGTGCCGGGTTCTCGGGCTTCGCCCCGGGAGGGGGCAAGCTGCGGCTGATGCAAACCCTTTCCGCACAACTCTCATCCTTGATCGGAGATCGATGGCTGGAGTGGGGTAGCGAGCAGGTGATGTCGAATCTGGTCGTGGCCAACCAGCCCGAAGCCATCGTACTTCCGCATCCAGAGTATGCCGATTGCGAAAAAATGCTGACCGGAAAAACCCGCTTTGTCCATTTCATTGGAACCTGTCGATTCCGTGGCGGGGTTTATGCGCATCTAGCCAATAAGATGTTGCGTGAGGGCTAAGCTGCGCTGTGTGGCCGAAACTTTTCTTTGTTGGGGCGAACAAGGTAGTTCAACTCTTCGGTTAAAAGTGAAACCACCGTAGAATCGCGTCGCCTGTTTCAAAGTTGTCTGAGGAGGATCATGATGGATGGCATGACACGACAAGCAAGAAAGGTGGGGGATGTGTCGGTTGAGGCGGGTCGAGGTCCCGGTCAACTTCCCTGGTATGAGTTCGCTTCGCAGTTTGTGGAGGGAAAGTCTGTACTGGATGCAGGCTGTGGGCTCGGAGAGGGACTCAAGATCCTGCAGCGGACTGCTCGCGAGGCAATGGGGCAGGACCTCGACCCACGGCTTGCGCGCAGCGACATCATGGTCAAGCCTCTGCAGGAAATCCCCAGCAAGAGTTTCGATGTGGTGACGTCCATCGACGTGGTCGAGCACGTGGAACAAGACGAAAACTTCGTCGCAGAGCTCTGCCGCATCGCGCGGGATGCCGTATTCGTTACCACGCCGAACTGGACCATCACCCGCTGCCAGTGGCCCTACCATTTGAGGGAATACACCCCCAAACAACTGGAATCCCTGCTGAAACCCTATGGCGAGGTGCAGTTGTTCAAAGGCAACTCCAGCGGCTCGGTCGTGTTTCCGGTGCGCCATCCAGACGCATATCACTTCGGCAACAGGCTGAGGGCCGCGCCCTTCACCGCGTTCATGACGCGTTGCGTAAACCGGCTGCTGCCGTCCGACTCCCGTATCCATGGGCACAACGCAGCGCTGGTGCGTCTCGGCTAATCATCGCGGTTGCCAACATTGAGCGTGTTTGATTTGAATGCGGCACGCTCAAAAATCAGATGCAACATGGTGTGGAAAGAATGTTGCGTAGAATAAAGCAAGGGGCGGCTGAGCTGAGGGCCGTACGAAGATCCGGACTCGCCGGTCGATAGCATTCAAGCATGGGTGGACCTTGACTATTCATGGGATGTGATCCGAGGCCATCCAATCGAAAAGAGCGAGACGTAGCTCTTGTGCAACTTCAGGGTACTGCGAATAAACATCGGTTTGGCATTCCGGATCCGCTTCCAAATCAAAGAGCCGCTGCAGCGAGCCGTTTTCAATGGGCTGATGCACCAGCTTCCATTTCCCGCGGCGAATCATGCGGTCCTTGGCGGCGAGTGTGATGCACTTGTATTGCGATTTGATCGCCAAAGTGCCGCTTTCGCGCGCGGGCACTTCCATGAGCTCCAGCAGGTCCGGATAGCGCAGGTGCTGCTCGGGCAGGCCGGGGATGTCGGCAATCCAGATGCCGGTTTCGTTGAAGGCGTCGAGTTGCGGGCATTGCCCGGGCTGCTCCCAACAGCTTGCCAGCGATACGCCCTCCATGCTGTCGGGGATCTTGGCGCCGGTTAGTTCCATCAAGGTCGGGGCCAGATCGATCGAGCGTACGACGTTGTCAATCCTACCGCGTGCGGGTCTGCGCGGGTCATGCATCACTAGCGGAATGCGTGGGCTGGCTTCGCCCACCGCTGAATTGCCCTGCCCCCAGGTGTCGTGCTCGAAGAACTCCATGCCATGATCCGAATAGACCACGATGATCGTGTTGTCGGCGAGCCCGCTTTGCTCGATATGCTGCAGCATCTTGCCGACCTCGTCGTCGAACGCGGCCACGCAGCCGTCATACAAGTCGATGATCTGATCAAGATCAAATTCCTCCTTGGGCGCCCCCTGGCGTCTGATGATGTCGAACGGGTCGGTAAGCCGTGCCATCGCGAACTTTGATTCGCCGGCATAGGCCGGGTCGGAGAAGTGCGTGTACCACGGCCATTCGGACGCAAACGGCGGGTGGGTGGTGGAATAGAATACGTTGAGGAAAAACGGCTGCGCGCTTGCGGCAAGGCGCGACACCAGGCGGCGTGCTCGCTTGCCCATTGGTGCGGTAAGTGGCACACCGCCAAGATAGTACAGTTCGGGCAGAAGCAGGCGCCCCAGACGGTTGTGAATGAAAAGCGTAAGAAACAGACGCAAATCCTTGGGACCCTGACGAATCAGGTATTTGAGATTCCATTGGTCCTCAGGCAGATCGGTGTAATCGAAGCCGAAGGAGAGCTTGCCCATGTCGCCGCCACACCAGTCCGAAATGGCGGCTGAACGATAGCCAAGCCGTTTAAGCAAGGTGGGCAGGGCGTCCATCTTCAGCCTGGTGTTCTCATCGTCTACGTAATTGTCGCGGATTCCATGCGTATGGGGCCAGGTCCCCGTCAGCAATGAAACAAGGCTGGGCGCTGTGCGCGCGCAGGGTACATAGCAGTTGGCGAAGAGCACACCAGCTTCGCCCAGTCGGTCGATATGGGGGGTCAAGGCGCGGTGGTATCCCAACGCGCCCAAACGGTCGGCACGCAGGGTGTCGGAGCCGATCATCAGAATGTTTGGCGGCGAATCGGCAGCGCGTTCAGCGATGCGGCGTGGTGGGCGTGCCTGCGGTTGCCACGATGTCCAGAGGGTCGCCCCCGTGAAGAACAGGGTGGCGGCCCACAATGCGATCAAGTCTCCTATTCGATTTTCCCGCGCGAGTTGCCAGGATGCGGCCACGAACAACAGCCCGGCCACCCCCGCCGCCACAGACTGGATGCGTGAAATGCATGTTGGCGTCATCCGGTGCCACAGGCGGTACAGCCGACTTGTGCGGTAATGCATCGATGCCACCAACAGGCCCGGATTGAAACGCAGCTTGTGGATAAACTGGAATAGGAAGGCACTCACGATACCCAGGAGGGCGGCAATGACGGCGAATCCTGTTGACCATCTCGCGCCGAGCCCTGTGCTAATCATGAAGTACATCAGCACGCCCGCACCGGCGGTGAACAGCATGATGGCAAATGTCCAGGCAGACAGGCGGGCGAGGGCAACGAGCGTGTAGCGCCGATATAGCGTCCGCACTTCCTCGCGAATGCTTGGCCCTGTTTGTGAAAAATTCGACAGGGATACGGCCAATAGCGCTGCGGTTCCCAGCGCCGCCACGCCCATCGCCGGTAACACACCCTGCCAACGCGCGGTGCCGCTGAAAAACCAGGCGATCAACCCGCAGGCAACGGTGAAAATCGACAAACCTTCTACGAACAGCATGCCACGATCGGGGGGGAGCTTCAGGCGTTTGCAGCGATAACCGGATTCGCTGCGGCCCTTTATTTCACCGAGGGCGGCCGCCGTTCTCACCCAGTAAAACCGCCGCTTGGCCCACGACAAACTGAAGATGCCGTGAAAACCATATTCAGTGAGCTTGCGCCACATATAGAGCGGAACGGTGCCGTTGCCGTGAATGCGTGACGTCGAACGCGTGCGCTGATAACTTTTTTTCAGCAGATATCCAAGCCGCAACCGGTCGATATCGACATAGTGGTGCTGCACGATCTCCGGCACATACTGGCAACTGACGTTGCGGGACATGGCTCGAAGCACGAATTCGCTATCCTCGCCACCACCCAGATTGTGGCCTTGAGGCCCGAGCTCGGTGGAAAATTGCCCGGCCAGTTCAAAAACATGACGACGAATCACCAGATTTCCGCCACCGGGTATCGGCCCTTCTTCTGCCGAGATGGTCTTGGGCACATCGCCCTGTTCGTAACGTGGGACCGGCAGAGGGTAGATCCGGTAAGGGCCTTCGTCATGTACCCAGGTAGGCTCGGTGCCTTCCCAATCCGGCAGGATGCGGCCGCAATACAGGCCGGCATTGGGCCAGGTTTTCGCCGCCTCCTCGATGGCGGTCAGGTAGTTCACATCGACCCGGTGGTCGTCATCGACAAAGGCAATCAGTTCCGTGTGGATCTCCGGGATGGCGCGATTCAGTGCATGGGATTTGCCGGGCGTCGGCACTTCAATGAGCCGCAATGGCAGCCAGTCGTTGCGGGCTTGTTGCGCTTGATAGGCCAACATCCGAGTCGCGGTATCGTCGCTGCAGGCATTGGCCGCCACCAGAATCTGTACAGGCATCTGGGGGCGTGCTGCCGCATTAATCGAGGTCAATACCCTTTCAAGCAGGTCGGCGCGATTGTGCGTGCAAATCAGAATGCAGAGGCTCATGCCTTCAGTGCGCGTTCCGTGGGTGCGGGTTCATGCGCTGCATGAGTTGATCGTGGAGAGACCAGTACGCTCTTGAAAAAAGCCCCGGCTTTCCACCCGGGGCAGTGAGCGGGTAGCCGCATGCGGTGAGCGTGCTTCCGGCGACTGACTCGAATGTCCGGAGTTGCCCAAGTGTCATGTGGTCCCGCCATTTTTCCTGGTTGTCGCGTTTGATGCCTCCCCTGAGAAGGGGCGTCTTGTTCATGGGATCGCGGGATTTCTGGAAGTCAATCACGTGCTCGCTGAATTCGAC
This sequence comes from Pseudomonadota bacterium, assembly GCA_021783525.1. GTDB lineage: Bacteria > Pseudomonadota > Gammaproteobacteria > Burkholderiales > Gallionellaceae > Sideroxyarcus. Next base: position 6,264 of record JAJXTT010000004.1, on the reverse strand, counting down.
GCCCAGGAAAGTGCAGACCCGTCGCAAAGTCTCCTCCTGCTCATTCAGCATGTCCTCGAACCGGAATTCCAGGTAGCGCTCTGCTGGCAAGATGGCCCCCATCATGCGCCCTGCATCTACGTATCGCTTCCACAGCTTTGCGCCTTGGTAAAAACTGAAAACCCGGATATCCACGTTGCGTTCCAGCATCGAGAGCACCGCGTCCCGCCCGTCCCGGATGATTTGAACGAACTGCGCGTCCGGGAAGATCGCGGCAAGCAGGGGAATGTGGTGAATGTAATAGGGGGTCTTGTCCAGCCATCTCGCTTTGCCTTCGCCTTCCGCGTTGAGGCGGAACAGCGTGTCGATTACTTGTGGCATCGTGTGCACGCCACGTTCGTGAATCGCATTGGCCAGGGCCTCGATATCAAATCGGACACCGTGAAGGTCGGTTTCCATGAACTCGGCGCTGATCCGATGCATGTCATGCAGAACCGCGATAACATTTTCACGCGCCGACAAATCCCCGTACGTGGCCGCATGGGTAAGCAGCGGAACGACGAAATGGGACTCGCCGGTGGGCGAAGAAATCTGCGGATGAGAGCGCAGCATGCGCTGCAGCAAGGTGGTTCCGGAGCGGGGGGCACCCACGACAAAAATCGGTCCGCAGGAGTTCGTTTTCATTGGAAAAATTTCTTCGTCAGCATGGCGCGCCATGGCGAAGCATTCAGGAAGCAGTGTTTGGGAAGAAAACGAGCCATTAAGGGATGGATTGCTCGGACATTGTGTTGTCGTACGGAAAGCTCGGGCCCGGCCATGAAACCGGAAATTTCCGCAAGCGTCTGCAGCTTGACGTCCGACTGGCAAATCAGTTGTGAAAGGAGGCTCGCGAATTCAGGGACGCTGGTTGAAGCCTGGTCCGACCCCGATTCCTCAAAATCGTAGTGGTGCATCACAACCACGATCACGGGGCGTGCCTTGATGAATCGCCGCGCCTCATCAAGCGCCTGGGGAATCTCGCTCAGATGCACCGTGAGCGGCAGTGTCTTGACCTGCCCATGCGGCTTCGAAGGTGCGCGCCAGCCGGCAGAGACATACTTGAAACCAGCCTCTTCCAGAATCCGAATCGTAGTGCTGTCGTAGCTATTCCAGGGAGGAACGAACCCCACCACGGGCTTGCCGAAAACAGATTCGAGATGAGCACGCCCTTCGCGGATCATGGTCCGCTGATCTTCGTATGAGCGCCCCACGAATTCACTCGGCTGGGCCGCCTCGGGGTGTATCCGGGCATGAACAAAGCCGTGCAAGGAGGGCTCGATGACGCCCTCCCGGGCGGCATCGACGAGTGGGCGGGCCCGCTCGGCGGAAAGGGGGGTCCGTTGTCCATTCACCAGGCGAAACGGAATGACCGCGAACGTACAGGATGCGCGATTTGCCCGCAGCGCGTCCAAAATGCCCGCCTCCACCGTCTGGTTGCTGGTTTCGGAAGGGTCATCCAAACGGAAAGCCACTGTGATCATGACGTTTGTGATTGCTTGCGATATCCCAGCATCGTTCCCAGCATATGGGCCACATTCATCTGTTGCCTGAAGGCCCAGTCGGGCCCCCTGGACAAGGCCTGCAGGGCGTATCGTCCCGTTCCACGCGCAAGTTGTGAGAAATAAAAGCGCGGAATGCCGAGCCACCTGCGCGGATAAGGCTGGTCGTCGTGAAAAGCCTTTTGGAAACCGGCGTTGAAGTGGATGGTCCGGAAGTATTTCTTTTTCAGTTGGAATGGCATGATCTGGTGATAAACGATTGCACTCGGCGCGTAGAAAATCCGGACTTCTCCGCTGGCAGCGAGACGGTGGAAATAATCGGTCTCCGCACCCTTGAATAGTTCCGATCGTTTGACGCCAGCGCCCTTTCTTCCGAGCTTGGGATTGAAGTAGCCGATTCGTTCCACTACCCGGCGATTAAATGCCATGTTGCCACCGAAAGGATAACGGCGGTGGCCATCCAGTCGTAATGGCTCTTCGCCAAAATCCTGATAGCCGAGGAAGCCCATCATGTCCGTATCGGGCCGTATCCACTTGGGGAGGATGATGGAAGGGTCGAGGTGAATGCGCCCGCCGACCGCATCTGCGTCGTTGGCTTCGAAAGACTTGAACAGGCTCGACAGCCAAATATTTGATACGAGTATGTCGTCATCCACATAGGAGAAATATTTGCCATCCGATTCCCGGATGCCTGTGTTGCGCGCGTAGTTGAGGCCCTGTTCCGCCTCGCGCTCGTAACGGACCTTGATGGGCAGTTTTTGCGCGAGATCTGCTACCACATTCGGCGTATTGTCGGATGAGTTGTTGTCCACCACCAAAACTTCCCAGTCGCGATCTCCCATGCCTTGCTGCGCGGCCAGGGCACCGAGACAGCGGGGCAGGTTGCCCGCACGATTGTAAGTACAGATGATGACGGTGAATTCCATACTTGATCCCTATGCGCCCAGTCGCTCCATTGCCCTGCGGCCCAGATAGCGCAGGGGATACGTGCGAGTGGCTTCGTTGATGCCAAATCTCAGTTTCTGTCGGAATTGCCACAGGCGGTCGGTGCCGAAAACATCGATCCGTCTGAGCAGGTAGGGGTCTTCTCCGGGGCGGTTGAATCCGGAGCGGGTGGAGCAGGCTGCACGATAGCCGGCAGCGGCAACGAGGTCGCGCACCGGATCGCTGAACTTGCCGAAGGGGTAGGCAAAGTAGTCCACGGATTTTCCCAGTGCGTCTTCCAGACGAGACTTGCTGCTGTGGATTTCATCCCCCGCGTCTGTAATCGAAATGTCAGGCAGGCGCGCATGGGTCCGGGTATGGCTGCCAATGGTGAACCCGGCGCCCTCAAGGGCATGCAGGCCGTCCGCGGAAAGAATCGTTCGCTCGGGGAAACCCCTGCAGGTCATCCAGTCGTTGCTTGATCCAAGGCGGTCGGACAGGGCGAACATGGTGGCCGGGAAATCGTGGCGCTGAAGTATCGGGGCAGCGTGGTCCAGCACGCAGGAGAAGCCGTCGTCGAACGTGATGTGGACGGCCTTGCCCGGCATGGGCGCCTTGCCCTCCATGCAGTCGCAAAGTTGAGCCATGGACAGGGCGACGTAACCCGACTCGGCCAGATATGACAGCTGGCGGGCGAAATCTTCCGGTGTTGTGCAGAAACGGTGTTCCTCGCTGGAACGGGGGCTGTCCACGAGGTGATACATCAGGATCAATGCGCGACTCATGCTGCCCACTCGCTGACATCGACGACGTACATCTGGCGCGTGCCCGCATGTACGGAATCGATGCACACCTTGTTTCCGTCTCGGCTCCAGCGCGGGTGCAGGTCGCAGCGAATTTCCCCCCACCATTGCGACTTTGGAGAGTGCAAGCGCGCGATATCGATGCGGGTTCCTTCCGGCCACTTCACCAGCATCAGTGTTCGCATGTCGAACCGGTCCGGATAGGTGTCGTTCAGCACCCATTGCCTGTCGGGGGAGAAGGTACAGTGGCCATCCTCAACGAGTGCCCCGCCCCCAAAAATGTCGATCGAGCCATCGAGGCCAAGGCGCAAGAAATGTGCTTTCCCGGTGGCGGGGTGCGCGGCCCAGACCAAGATGGCGTCGTCCCCCAGCCAGTCGTAATGGGAAATCCTGCCGGTATCAAGCAGGCATCTCAGTTCCGAGCCATCCGCCTTGCAGATGTAAAGCCGCACCTCCCAGCCCTTGTCACCCGTTGTCCAGATATGAAAGAAGGCTATCCACGTTCCGCCTCGGCTGGGCTGTATGTGATTGATATAGTGAAACCCTCCCTGCATGGAAGGCTTCGGGTGCAGCGTTGCCAGTTGGCCCAGTGACACCACGAGCTGGCTTTTGCCGGACTCCAGGTCCATGTTCCAGATACCGTCTTGTGTGGGGTGCGGGTCGTTTTCGAATGGGTCGCGCGGCCCCGCATAGCCATAGCCGGGCCTGTGCGTGGCAAGCCGGGCAAAATTAACCGAGAAGGCCGTGTTGCCATTCGGCAGGATCGCGTAGATCGGGCGGTCATAGAGGGCGATTTCCTCGCCGGAGATGTCGCGCACGATGCCCACATGCCGACCGTTTCGCCGGTCATTGTGAACAAGGCGTCTTTCCGGGTCGGCAGGGTGCCACTGCAACAACGCGCCTTGTTGCCAGTTCCAGGCTGTCGTTTCGGCCAAGGGATGGAACCGGTTGTCGTCTTGCGCATGAATGATGCCAAGCGTGAGCCGGTCATCCGGCCTGGGTGCCCGGTCGTTGAAGTCTGCCTCGTGGGAGAGGACAAAGGACTGCGAGGCATTCCACGGTGATTTCTCGTAGTAGCCGAAGAAGTGGTGTTTGGGGCCAACGCTCAGGGGCTTGACCCGATCACGCATGGTTCCCAAATGGAGGAGTCTGTACAGCGCCGGAAAATGATTACTGGCTTCCTTTTCTGTCCATCGTTCCAGGGCGTTGCGTATGCGCCATGGAACGGCGGGCGTTTCCAGTAATGTCTTGTAGAGAGTCATTGAAAACGGCGCCTATCCAATAAACCGATCAATCGCACAAAAATGGCCTGCGGCAGGAAAAACGCCGGGATCAGGTATTTAAGGTCAGCCGCCCTCCAGCCGCCAACCAGCAGTGACTTTCGGAAAATATGCCAGGCCGTGGCGAGATCGCGCTGCCAGTAGGCGTTGTAGCCCCGACGCAGGAACGCCCCGTCGATCAGTTGCTTAAGCTTGTGCTGGGTGAAATGGCTGACCAGTCGAGGGTTCGCCTTGACGAACTTGTTTTTGACCAGCCTGGAGTTCTCGGCCTGGATCCATTGTTTCGAGGTGATCTGCCCGCTCCCGTGGTGCCGGTAGAACGCCATCACTTGCGGAACCAGCACGATGGGATTGGCGACCGCGATGCGTAACCAGAGGTCATAGTCCATGCAGCTGGGCCAATGGGTGTCGAAACCGCCGATCGCTGCGACAACCTCTCGGCGCACTAGCGCGGCATGGATTGGCCAGGGTGCCGCGGCACGCAGAAACGTTTCTGCCTTGTCCCCAGTTTCATAATCGGGTGGAACGTGGGGGGCGCCCCTGCCGCCCTGTAAGCCGATGTTTTGCCAGCCGCAGTAGGCCAGCACGGCATGTGAGTGTTCCAGCGCGCCATGGAGTTTTTCCAGGCAATCGCTGCTCCACCAGTCATCTGCATCCAGAAAGGCGACGTGGGTGCCAACGGCATGTTTCAGACCCAGGTTGCGGGCCGGATAAGGGCCCTCGTGCTGCTGAAAAAGCAGCTTGATGCGCCCAGGGTGGGTCTCAACCATCCGCTCCAGAATCGCCACACTGCCATCGTTGGAGCCGTCGTCGATGACGATTAACTCCACGTTTGGATAGCTCTGGTGCATGACCGAGTTGACCGCTTCGTCCAGAAAGGGCGCGGCGTTGTAGCAGGGCATGATGACGGAGATCAGTGGCCGGGCATCGTCTGGCTGGGTCAACTCGGCGCTCATCTTTTCAATTCGTCCCGAATGACTTCCAAGTAGCCCCGTCCCCACCGCTGGTCCGGCTCAACATAATTGCCCTCGGCCCACTCGTTCCATGCCTTGAGGAACACGATGCGTTCGTCTGACGGATAGTCCGCGACGCGTGAGATTGCTTCGCGCAGATGGCCGCGAAAAAGCTCGGGGGTCGAGTCATGAAATACCAGGCCACGCACGCCGCTTCGCGGCGTATTGTCCCAACTCGGCAAAACCAGAGGGTAGTCAGGCCATTGAACCCGATTGCTTCTGAGCAGGATCGGCAGAATCTCTTGATAGTCCCAGATGCTGAGCGGATGTTTGTTGCCTTCAAGCAGGAATTTCAGCTTGGTCCACAGGTAACGGCGGGGTATGCGCCCATTGCGTGCGGGCAACGCCTGCATGGTGGAGGCATCCATGCCTCGTGTGCGCGGATCCCATGCCTCGTCGCGATGCGATACGCCGATGAGGTGCAATCCCGGCAGACCGGCCTTGAGTGCGCGCTCACGCCAGTAGTCGGTTACCCTGCGCACGTCCGGAATGTCGTCTGGCTTGTAAACGACGAAAACGGGTTTGCCATCGATCGTGATGTAGCGTGGGTCAGTGAAGGCTTTCAAGAGCCATTCAAAGTGCGCCGCGTGATCATCCCAGCCGGGATAAGTCTGTTCGACAAGCATGCTGTCGGTTCCCTGCCATGCCGTATTCCACGAGTGATTGGCCCAGCACAGGCAGAAGGGAAAGTCAGGCTCGCCGCTGCTCAGAATGTCGTTGACCGGCC
>JAJXTT010000145.1 GCA_021783525.1 Pseudomonadota bacterium | reverse complement strand
TGGCAATGGTACTTCCCAGATGAGCGCTGCTTTCAGCCAGCGCGGGGATGATGATGATGAGCGGCACGACCGCCAGGTCCTGGAACAGCAGCACGCCCATGATCTTCTGCCCGTGCGGCGCGTTCAGTTCGGCGCGCTCGACCAGCATCTTGCTGACGATCGCGGTGGACGACATCGCCAGGATGCCGCCCAGGGCAAGGCCCGCGCGCCAGTCGATCTCGAAGAACAGCGACGACAGCATGACCAGCACCATGGTCGCCGCAACCTGTGCCGTGCCCAGGCCGAACACCAGGCGCTGCATGGCCCGCAAGCGGGCTAGGCTGAATTCGAGGCCGATGCTGAACATCAGGAACACCACGCCGAATTCGGCCAGATGGCGCGTCTCGGGCGCATCCGGTATCCAGCCCAGGGCATGCGGCCCGATCATGATGCCGACCAGCAGATAGCCGAGCATCGCCGGCAAACGCAGAATGCGGCACAACACCACCACCCCGACGGCGACGGCCAGCAAAATGAGGATGAGATGGAGCGAACTGTTCATGGTTCGATGATGCCACATTTTCAAAAAAACGCCGCCCCCAAACAGCACTGTTATAATCCTCCGCATGAACAAACCACTCTCCGCCGCACCGCATGCGCTCGACCTTGCACGTCAGGTGCTGATCATCGAGGCCGACGCCATCAGGGCGCTTACGCAGCGCATCGACGACAATTTCGTGCGGGCGCTGAACCTCATTCTCGCCTGCAAGGGAAGAGTCATCGTGAGCGGCATGGGCAAATCGGGTCACATCGCGCGCAAGATCGCCGCCACCATGTCCAGTACCGGCACTCCCGCGTATTTCGTGCATCCGGGAGAGGCCAGCCACGGCGATCTCGGCATGGTCACCGCGCAGGACGTGTTCATCGCCATTTCCTATTCCGGCGAAAGCGACGAACTGCTCACCATCGTGCCCGCCGTGAAGCGCCAGGGCGCACACCTGATCAGCCTGACCGGCAATCCCCAGTCCAGCCTGGCGCAGGCGGCGGATGCGCACCTTGACGGCTCCGTGGCGCAGGAAGCCTGCCCGATGGGGCTTGCCCCCACTGCCAGCACCACTGCCGCACTCGCCCTGGGCGACGCACTGGCGGTGGCCCTGCTCGACGCGAAGGGGTTTGGCGAAGAGGATTTCGCGCGTTCGCATCCGGGCGGCAGCCTGGGACGCCGCCTGCTCACCCATGTGAGCGACGTCATGCATACCAACGCCAGCATCCCGTCCGTTCCCAACGGTGCGACGCTGGCCGATGCAGTGCTGGAAATTTCGCGCAAGGGCCTGGGCATGACCGCCATCGTGGACGACAACAGGCATCTGCTCGGCATCTATACCGACGGCGACCTGCGCCGCACGCTCGAAAAGAAAGTGGATTTCAGCACCACGCCGGTCAATACCGTGATGTCGAAGAACCCGCGCAGCATCGGACCCGACGCGCTGGCGGTCGATGCCGTGCAATTGATGGAGAAATACAACATCAGCCAGCTGCCGGTCGTGGATGCCAACAAGAGACTGGTGGGCGCATTGAACATGCACGACCTGCTGAAGGCCAAGGTGATCTGATGTCGCTCGCGGAAAGAATCAAACCACTGCGACTGGTCGCCTTCGACGTGGACGGCGTGCTGACCGACGGCGGACTGTACCTTTCCGATTCGGGCGAAGAATTCAAGCGCTTCAACTCCCTCGACGGGCACGGCCTGAAGATGCTCAAGGCATCCGGCGTGGAACTGGCCATCATCACCGGGCGCATTTCGAAGTGCGTGGAATTGCGCGCAAAGAATCTCGGCATTACGCGTTTGTATCAGGGCGTGGAAGACAAGCTCGCCGTCATGCAATCGCTGCTGGCGGAATTGAAGCTGGCGCCGGAAGCCGCCGCCTTCATGGGCGACGATGTAGTCGACCTGCCGGTGATGCGCCGCGTCGGATTGGCACTGAGCGTACCGGCCGCACCGCAGGTGGTGCGCGACCATGCGCATTACGTCAGCCTGCGCGAAGCCGGACATGGCGCAGTGCGCGAGGTGTGCGAGATGATCCTCGGCGCGCAGGGTACACTGGACGCGCAACTCGCGCCCTACCTGAAGTGATGCTTGCCACCCGCATCTTCGAAAAGGCGCGCTCCTGGCTCCCTTTGCTGCCGTTGCTGCTGATGCTGGCGGCGACCTATTGGCTCAATCTGCAGGTGCAGCCGCTGCCCCAGGCCGAGAGCCAGAAGCGCCATGATGTCGATTACTATCTCAACAACTTCACCGCGACCACGCTGAACATGCAGGGCCAGCCCCGCTACGTCCTCACTGCCGAAAAGCTGTGGCACTACCCGGACGACGACACCACGCATCTGCAGATGCCGCATCTCACCAGCCTGTACCCCGACCGTCCGCCGATCAACACCACAGCCCTGACCGGGATGCTTTCCAGCAAGGGCGAGGATGTGTACCTCTACGACGAGGTACGCATCGTGCGCCCCGCAACCGGCGAATTGCTTGAGCAGGACTTCGCCACCGATTACCTGCACGTCATCCCGGACCGCGACTGGGCGGAGACCGACCAGGCGGTGGTGATGAGCAACAAATTCAACGTCATCCATGCCGTCGGCATGCAACTCGACAACAAAGCGGGCACAGCCAGGCTGTTGTCTCGCGTCAGGGCCACCCATGAGCCGGTCCCGCACTAACGCCGCGCTGGGCGGCCTGCTGCTCCTGGTCTGGAGCAATCTGCTGTACGCAGAGAATGCGGATCGCGACAAGCCCATCCATCTTGAATCGGACCGCGTCGTCGTCGACGACGCCAAGCAGGTCAGCGTGTTCGATGGCGAGGTGGAGCTCACCCAGGGAACGATACGCATCCGGGCGGAAAAGGTCGTGGTGACCCAGGACAAGCAGGGCTTCAAGCATTGCACCGCCACCGGACATCTCGCCAACTTCCGCCAGAAGCAGGAAGGCACGGACCAGTACATCGAGGGATACGGGGAGCGCATCGAATACGACACACGCGAAGAAGTCGTCGACTTCTACGTCCAGGCTCGCGTCAAGCGCGATCAGGACGACGTGCAGGGAGACCACATCGAGTACAGTACCCTTACCGAAGTGCTCAAGGTGTTTGGCGATCCCGCCCACGCCAACGACCCAAACAAGGGCCGCGTGCATGCGGTGATCCAGCCGAAGCCCGAGGAAACTCCCGACAAGCCGGCACCCAAGAATGCGCCGCTCACCATCCAATCCAGCCCGACCTTGTCAAATGAAAAGCCATGAGTGAACTCCGAACCGTCTCGCTGAACAAGCGCTATCGCGCCCGCACGGTAGTGCATGATGTATCGCTGTCCGTGAAGAGCGGCGAAGTGGTCGGGTTGCTCGGCCCCAACGGCGCGGGCAAGACCACCAGCTTCTACATGATCGTCGGCCTGGTCGCCGCGGACGGCGGCGAGATATTCATCGACGACCAGGAAATCACCCATCTGCCCATCCATCGCCGCGCGCGCCTCGGCCTGGCCTACCTGCCCCAGGAAGCCTCCATCTTCCGCCGTCTGACCGTGACCGAAAACATCCGGGCGGTGCTGGAGTTGCAGGGATATGCGGAGGCCGAGATGGACATGCGGCTGGAAGCGCTGCTGAACGACCTGCACATCACCCATATCCGGGACAACCCGGCCATCAGCCTTTCCGGCGGCGAGCGGCGGCGGGTGGAGATCGCCCGTTCGCTGGCGACCGATCCGCGCTTCATCCTGCTCGACGAACCCTTCGCCGGGGTCGATCCCATCGCCGTGATCGACATCCAGAAGATCATCCGCTTCCTCAAGGAGCGCGGCATCGGCGTGCTCATCACCGACCACAACGTGCGCGAGACACTGGGCATCTGCGACCGCGCCTATATCATCAACGCCGGCTCGGTGATGGCGGAGGGCAAGCCCGATGAAATCATCTATAATGAGGGCGTGAGGAAGGTGTATTTGGGCGAACACTTCAAGCTGTAAAGATCAAGACAAGACCGCCCCTCACCGAATAGCCACGATGAAACACTCTCTCCAACTCAGGCAATCCCAACAACTGATGCTGACTCCCCAGTTGCAGCAGGCTATCAAGCTGCTGCAACTCTCTACACTGGAGATCAATCAGGAGACCGCCCGCCTGCTGGACGAGAACCCCTTCCTCGAACGCGAAGACGACAACACCAACCAGACCTACAGCGGCAACAGCAGCACCGATATTCCCGTGCCGTCCGGCAGCGCCGAAAGCGGCGCGCCCGCCGAAACGGAATCGCGCAACGACAACAGCGGCGAGTGGCCGGAACCCACGTTCTCTTCATCGTCGGGGTCGTCCAGCCCGGACGACGAGGATGACGGATATTCCGAAGTCGCAGCCGAAAGGCCCAGCATGCGTGAGCACTTGCTCTGGGAATTGAACATGAGCCAGCTGGACCCGCGAGACAAGAAGATCGTTGGCCTGTTGATCGATGCGCTGGACGAGAATGCCTACCTGTCGCAACCGCTGGAAGAGATCGCCGAACTGCTGCCGCCCGAGCTGGACATCTCGCTGGACGACCTGGAAACGGCACTGGTTCAACTGCAGTATCTGGATGCGCCCGGTATCGGTGCGCGCAACTTGAGCGAATGCCTGGCGCTGCAACTGCGCGCCATGCCGGAGGACATGCCGGGGCGCGAGTTGGCGCTGGCTATCGTGACCAACCATCTGGATCTGCTGGCCGCGCGGGATTTCAGCAAACTGAAAAAAACGCTGCGTTGCGACGACGACTCCCTGCGCTGCGCACAGGACTTGATCGTGCACCTTCAACCCAAGCCCGGTTCGGCCTTCGAGCATCGCGCGGCCGACTATGTCGTACCGGATGTGCTGGTGGAACGCCACGGCGGCATCTGGCGCGCCCGCCTGAATCCCGAAGCCATGCCGCGCCTGCGCATCAATCAGGTTTACGCCAACATCCTGCAGCAGCGCAACGAGAAGAACGCACAGGAGATGGCCGGACAACTGCAGGAGGCGCGCTGGTTCATCAAGAACCTGCAGCAGCGTTTCGAAACCATCTTGCGCGTATCGCAGGCCATCGTCGAACGCCAGCGCCAGTTCTTCGAGCACGGCGACATCGCCATGCGACCGCTGGTGTTGCGCGAGATCGCCGAGCAGCTCGAGCTGCATGAATCCACGATTTCGCGGGTCACCACGCAGAAGTTCATGCTCACCCCGCGCGGCATCTACGAATTCAAGTATTTCTTCGGCAGCGGACTCGCCACCGAAGCGGGCGGCGCCTGTTCTTCCACCGCCATCCGCGCCCTTATCAAGCAGCTGGTCAGTGAAGAGGATGCAAGGCATCCGCTCACCGACAGCCGCATGTCCGAGATCCTGGCACAGCAGGGCATTTTGGTCGCCCGCCGTACCGTGGCAAAATACCGCGAGGGGATGAACATCCTTCCGGTAAACC
>JAJXTT010000144.1 GCA_021783525.1 Pseudomonadota bacterium | reverse complement strand
CGCGCTGCCGCGCCGATCAGCACCGAAAAGCTGCCCGCACCGGCGCCCATTGCAGCAAGCAGCCCGAGCGTAAACGTCAGCCCGTATCCGGAATGCACGAACGGCGTGACGGCGCTGCCCAGGGCAAGCAGGACAAGTCCGCCGATCAGCACCGCGCGGGGGCCGAAATGATCGGCGACGGCGCCTGCGACAGGCTGGATCGCCCCCCAGGTGAACTGCCCGATGGCCAGGGCCAGACTGATCGTGGCGATGTCGAGCCCGGTCGATGCGCCGATCGGTCCGATGAACAGCCCCAGGGATTGGCGCGCGCCCATGGTCACCATCAATATTCCGGCAGCCGCCAGGGTCGTGGTCAGAATGTCGGGGCGGCCAAGTGAGCGCAACATGGGATTTTCAGAAGCTCATTGTTTTCGATAACAGTCGCCGAACTATACCAAAATAAATTGCCGGTCCCGCCCGCCGCGTGGGGAATGCCCCTGCAGGCAGGCATTGTATGAGTGAGCCAGCATGTACAATTGGTCCGGGAAATTCGATTGGATTCCAGACCATGCAAGTGTTGAAACGGAGAACAACTTGAAGCATCACATCACCTACCCCAACCTGCCCCAACGCATACTGAAAGCGCGGGACAGCCTGATGTCACACTTTCGCCCCATCCTCAACCACTTCGGCGTGACCGAACAGCAATGGCGCATATTGCGCGCGCTGGATGAACACGGCAAGCTGGAGCCGAGGGAGCTTTGCGACATGTGCCAGATCTCGAGTCCCAGCATGGCGGGCATATTGTCGCGCATGGAAGAAGTCGAGCTGATCGAGCGCGACGGGATACCGGGGGACCAGCGGCGCGTGATCGTGCATCTCTCGCGCAAGGGCACCAGGCTGCTCAGCAAGATCGGCCCCCTGATCGACAAGCAGTATGCCTATCTCGAACAAGCCTGCGGCAAGCAGATATTCACGGACCTTTTTTCAGTGCTGGACAAATTCATCGACCTGAAGAACCGTCCCGTCAAGCAGGTGGACCTGCCCTGACGCGGGCGTCGCGAGCACTATTGGACCTTCCAAAATGCATGACAAGATTCCGGAATCACGCTGTTTCCCCTCACCCTCAGTCCCTCGCCCGACGGGAGAGGGATGCAAAGCCCTTCTCCCTCTGGGAGAAGGGTGGGGATGAGGGAAGGGTGTGCCATGAATTGGGGAAACATCAACAGCCTATCGCCGCCGCAAGCGATTCGGCCAGCAATCCGACGCCAAGCCAGTCCAGCTCGAGCGTCCCGGCGGGCATCGCGATGCTCATCCCGTGATCCAGCACCGTTCCGGCGAATGCAGCATCGCTGGCGACAGGACTCATGTAGATCTCGCGTTCCGGACTGATGCCGTCGCGCACGGCGACCAGCGCGAATGACAGGCTGGATGCCTCTGCCGGCGTGAATTTCAGGACAAAACCTGGCGCCAACTGTAATTCGATCTGCTTGCCCAGCAGGCGATGCCGGGTTCCGCTTACGCGGAACGGTTGCTCAGGCATGAGCCAGACTCCTGGCCGCCTTGAGCAATCTCAGGCATTCCAGGTTGGACGCCAGTTCCAGTGCGGTGAAATCGTCCAGCGTCTTCAGGTCCGGGTCTGCACCCGCCTCCAGCAGTTGCCGCACCAGCGTTGCCTTGCCGGCAGAGGCGCAATAAATCAGCGCGCTGGCGCCGTTGACATTCTGGCTGTCGAGCGGCGCGCCAGCATCGACGAGCGCTGCGATGCAGCCTTCACTGTTGGCGAAGCAGGCGAACCACAGCGCGCCATTGCCGTCCGCGTTCATCAAGGCGGGATCGGCGCCGCGCACCAGCAGTCCCTTGAGCGCCTCGACATCTGCGGTGCGGGCCGCATGCATCAATGGCGTCATGCCATTGGGCAACGCCCTGTTGACATCGGTAGACAGTACTTCGGAAGCCCTGAATCCGGCCTGTACCAGCCAGCATCTGAGTCGGTTGTCATTCATGCGTGTTCCTTGCGATTCATTCGTATGCGGGTAGCGTCGATATGCGCCGGTCATCCAGCGCCATCCCAACTGCATAATGATATATCACCTGGAAACGGTCGTCCTGCAGGCCGAGCACTTCATGGTCCGCATCGTCAAAGAAACACCCGATGCCGGTGCCGCGCCATCCGGCGGCTTCGGCTTCCAGCGTGACCACGTGCCCCAGCATGCCGGCCTCCCAATGCAGGTGGCGGTAGGCTGCCGGATCGGCGGCGACCGGGGCAGCGAATTCCGCCACCAGCATGAAGGCGACGGCGCATTGCGTGGCGATGTCCTGATGACAGGACAAGGTGCGCGCAGTCTTGCCCGTTTGCGCGGCAACCAGCTGGAACAGGGGCAACTCCGGGTCGGCCGGCTGCCAGGAGAACATCTCGCGAAAAGCCGCCTGCAGCGATGGCTTTGCAACGCCGGACCGCGGCAGCGCATACAAGCCGGGGGCGACACCTTCCACCCGATGCACCAGCAACACCGGATGCACTCGCGCCACGGTCGGCCACATATGCCACACCGGAGAACCTCCCGGCAACAAACCGGCCAGCATCCGCCTGAACACCGCGTTCGGCATCACCGACCGGCCGTCGAAGGCTTGCGCGCTGCGGCGTTTCAGGATGACCTGGGCGGCCCGGATATCCATATCATGTTCGTGATCGGCAGGTGGTTCGGCGATCACCGGGCCGGCGACAGGTGGCGTGCCGCGCGTCGCTTCGGCCACTTCTTCGATCACAGGCCACTGATACAGGGGGTTGGCATCGAGCAAAGAGGGGCTGCCAGCCCAGTGTTTCCAGTCTGGCGCCAGATCTCCGGCGCAAGGCTCCAGTGCGAGGATCACCTCGGGCTCCTCGCCTTCCACACCGATAAAATCGGCTGCGCGATCCAGCCCCAGACACCGCGCGATCTCCGCCGAACCCATGTTCAACAGGCGGGGACGCCACCCATGCAATACCGCGGCATAGCTCACGGCGGCCAGTGCGTGTCCCAGATCGAGCTGGCAATAACGGAACGCGCGCTCGCCGTATTTCCACGCCTCGCGCCAATGAATGGAACTGAAGCCCAGCCAGAGACCTTGTGCCTGAGCGCCATTTCCCCAGGCGCGCTTTTCCAGTGCATGGTGCAGATTCTGGTAGTGATACAAGCCGTCTTCCAGACCAGCCACATCCGTGCAGATCAGCCAGGTTTCGGTGGGATGCAGGTTGCCCGACGAAGGATTCGCACGCAAAGACCAGCGCGAACCGGCATATTCTTTCCACGCAGTCAGGCCGACGCACAGACGCAGAAACGAACCCAGGCTGGCGGCATTCAGCGGCTGGGCTGCGCGCGCAGCCGGAAGGTCACCCCAGGGAATTTCGGACACGGCAACATCGCGCGGCAGTGCAACCCGTTCCGTTCCGGACCAATCGCGGAACGCTTTGGGCTGGGCTTCCCAATCCAGGGTACCGGGGCCGTCGGCGTAACGATCCAGAGCGTGCTTGCTACGCATGTGATATGCCAGCACGGTAGCGACACGGGTATTGCTCACTATCAACTGAGTCCGGTCAACTCGTCGCTCAGGCAACCGATGGGCTCGGCCAGGGTTCCCTCTGCGTCCACCTCGAAGCGCACCAGATAGATCTCTTCGTTGGGCATTTCCTGCGCATGGCCGACGTTGACCACCACACCACGCGCGCCTGCTGCTGCCAGCAACGCGTCGGGTTCGACACCCGGGATACTGCTCTCGCCGGTCTCTTCCAGTGATTCGTTGAACAGGTCATGCGCCGCAAAAACCATATCGCCCATTTGAAATCTGCTCATAGCCTCCTCACACACTCGGTATCAATACCGCCTCGCTACGCAACGACTCTTCGTTGCCCCAGGCCGTCACCATCTCGACGAACCAGCGCGTATCACGCGGATGCGGACAGAACAGATCGTACTCGGCATAGAAGCTGTTGTCGCTGTTGATGGTGAGCGTACCGCACCGGTCGTTGCGCGCATTGCGCCACACCCCTTCGTAGCCGGGCAATTGATTGCCCGGGTCGATGACACGGGTAATCTGCAAGCCCGCAAGCCTGATACTTGGCGCCGCACCCGTGGCGGTAAAATTTTCCGCTTCTTTCTGCAAGGCGGACACAATGCGTTCGGCTAAAGCTTCCAGTTCGGCAGGTAGATGGTGCAATGCAGCCAGGGTCACCATATGTCCGCGGGTGCTTTCAGTCGTTCCACCGGATTCCCGCCCAACAGATGCGCGTCGAATATCTCGCTCACATCCGCCTTGGTGACGTTGCTGTACATGATGCCTTCCGGATAAACCAGGATATTCGGCCCCATGCCGCAAGGGCCGATGCATCCGCTCGGCGTCACCAGCACCTGCGCAAAACACTGGCGCCGTTGCCATTGCTGCATGAATTCATCCACTACTTCGCTGCAGCCCTTTTGTCCGCAGGAGCCGCGAGGATGGCCCGCGGGCCGGTTCTGCGAGCACACGAACACATGTTTTGCCGGTTTCGCCATGCTCAAATCCTCCCTTGCGCAGCAAGACTGCGTCCCTCTCGCCCACTTTGCGGGATAACCAGCGACTTGGCTGCGGTCTTTGGCAACCTGGTCGAATGGCTAGCTGTTTCACTCAGAGAGTCAGGAGAGAGGGAAACGGGCATGACGAATTTCATCAGAACAAATATATGCTTCATGTCCGTTGCGCTCCTGCCGCCAAAGGTGAATGCGTATGGCACTGCTTGGGACAAACCCGCGAGCATGAACCGCAGCCGATGCAATCCAGCATATCGGCTAGCGTCATGACCATGCTGTTGTCTTCATCCTCGTCATAGTTCTCGTCATCCTCGCCGCGCTCGACCAGTTCGAACACTTTGCGCGGACACACCTTGTAACAGCGGCCGCAACCGATGCAGTTGGCCGCATTCAGCGCGGTGACGAAAGTGGGTTCGTAAGGCGTGCCGCCTCGGGTGATACCGGTGATGTTGGCCATGTCTCTTTCCTTTATACCTGTGCTTCCTTCTGCGCCGCCGCCAGTTTCGCATTCGCTGTCGCCCATGCCTGGCAAGCCTCGTAGGTCGATTGCGCAATGCCCGGGATCTGCTCGTATCCCGCAGGCAACTTGTCCTCGACGAGGTCGTGCAATTGCGAGGCCCACTCGCTGGAGATGCGCTTGAGCCGCTTCACTTCCTTGTCCAGCGCTTTCAGTTCGTCTTCAGTCATCTTTACCTCCTTTGGAGAGGAATTTGGAATTTGGATTTGGGATCTGGCAAAAGCCACTGCATCACATTTCCCAATTCCCAATTCCCAATTCCCAATTCCCAATTCCCAATTCCCAGTTCCTAAATCCTGCTTCAAAGCCTCGCCACTTCCGGATATTTGCCGATGATCTCCAGCGCCACGGACAACAGCTTGTCGCCCTCGTCCTTCATTTTTGACAGGCTTTCATAGCCGTAGCGGTGC
>JAJXTT010000143.1 GCA_021783525.1 Pseudomonadota bacterium | reverse complement strand
GGCGTTCACCACCGCCTCGTCGGCCAGCATGCGCTCCTTGATCTTCTGGTACGCCGCGAAGTTGCCGGGGAAACTCGACAGCTTGCCGCGATCGAGTTCGACGATGCGGGTGGCGACGTTATCCAGGAAGCGCCGATCATGGGTGACCAGCAAAACGCTGCCGCGGAAACTGGTCAGCAGCCCCTCCAGCCATTCGATGGAGGCGAAGTCCAGGTGGTTGGTCGGCTCGTCCAGGATCAGCACTTCCGGCTCGGCGACCAGCGCCTGCGCAAGCGCCACGCGTTTGCGCACACCGCCGGACAGCGAACCCACCAGCGCTTCCGGGTCGAGTTCCAGCCGCTGGATGGCGGTCTCGATGCGCGCCTGTACCGCCCACCCGTTCTGCGCTTCCAGTTTGGTCTGCAGCGGTTGCATCTCTTCCAGCAGCTTGTCGTAATCGGCATCGGGTTCGGCCAATTGGTGCGACAGATGGTGGTAATCCGTGATGAGCTGATGCAACTCGCCGAGGCCGCGCGCCACTTCGTCGAATACCGTGGCATTGGCATCCAGCACCGGCTCCTGACTGACGAAACAGATACGCGCGGAGGGCTGGCGCCACAATGTCCCGTCGTCGAGATGCGCCTGTCCGGCCAGCACCTTGAGCAGGCTGGACTTGCCGCCGCCGTTGCGCCCGATCAGGCCGACGCGTTCACCCTCGTCGAGCTGGAATTCCACATGATCCAGCAGTGCAACGTGACCAAAGGCCAGTGAGGCTTTATCCAGCGTGATATACGGCATTAGGCCACCTCAATAAAATCCAAATTTCGTTGCAATACTGCGTTGCTCACAAAAAATTACTCCTTACATATTCCATATATGCCGCGTCGCAATTTTTTGCTCGCGCCTTGTCTTGCTTAGAACTTTGGATTTTCTTGAGGCAGCCATTAACTTTTCTTTTCTTGTGGCAGGGAGGATTGATAGAGCAGCGAGAAGCCGATGGCGAAGCAGCCCATCGCAAAATAGCCGAAAGCCGTCGTGAACGTGTCGAGCACCAGATGCGTGTTGTGGCCCTCGATACCGGACTCGAAGAACTGGAACGCGAACAGCGCGCCGGCCAACAGGTTTCCGGCCAGTACGAGGCGGTGCCCAAGCCTGTAACCGTTGCCTTCCTGCTTGCCGTGCGGCGGCAAGCCGCGCATGAAGTACCAGGCCAGGTAGGTCAACAGCAGCAACAGCAACGCGCCGACCATGCGTCCCGGCACACTGCCTTCCGGGGTGGACGCACCCAGCGTCTGCAGCAGGGCATTCCCTGCGGCAGCCACCCATCCCATGGCCAGCGTCTGCAGCATGAAGAACCACGCGGCAAATACATTCATATCCTGACGCTTCATCACTTCCCTTTCGCAGCGAGCTGCCGTAAATCGTCAATGATCTCGGTCGAGTGCCTTGAGGTCTCGACTTTTTCATACACTTTCGCGATCTTGCCCTGCGGGTCGATCAGGAAGGTGTAGCGTTTGGCGAACTTGAACAGCCACAGGTTCGTCAAGGCGCCGTAACGCGCCGCCACTTCGGCGGATTTGTCCGCCAGCAACGGGAACGGGAGGTGGTATTTTTTTGCGAACTCTGCGTGGCTTTCGCTATCGTCCACACTGATGCCGACCACCTGCGCACCCATCGCCGCAAGCTTGTGCATATCGTCACGGAACGCACATGCCTCCTGGGTGCAGCCCGGCGTGTCGTCCTTGGGGTAAAAATACAGCACCAGCCATTTACCCGCAAACTCGCCAAGGTTATGCCGCACCCCGTTCTGGTCAGGCAAATCGAAACCCGGCGCCGGGCCGCCCACCTTGGGCAACTCAGCCGCGCGCGCCATCTGGCTCACCAACAGGAATAATGAAGCAAGCAAACCGAGCAGAATCAGCCATTTCATGGTGCTCCCCGAGTCTTCGGATAATTGGGGGACGAATTTTACGTTAGAATGCGCCCGATTCTGAATGATTCGCTCAGGTCCTCGTAGTTAAATGGATATAACCGGCCCCTCCTAAGGGTCAATTACAGGTTCGATTCCTGTCGGGGACACCAAACACCTATCCGGACTCTTCTGTTTTGTGCCGGGAACCATAACATTGCCGCTCTGGCAAGCTTATGCCTCCAAATCCTGGGCGGCAAAGAATGCTACCGTTGGACGACCGAGGAACCCCCAATCGTCTTTTGGTCAAGACTCGGAGATTCACTCCAACCGCCGTATAGGTCAAACCTTGGTGAGTCCCCCGGCATAGCCGGGCGTTTACCTCACTGAATTACTTGACGCGTGCGGCGCTACGCGCTACGATTTGTACATGATTAAGTCGTTCAGACATAAGGGCGTCGAGAAGTTTTTCAATACGGGCAGCAAAGCGGGCATCACCGCTGCGCATGCCGATAAGCTACGTCGTCAATTGGGACGTTTGAACCAAGCGTCAAGTGCTGATGATATGAATGTCCCAGGATGGAACTTACACCCGCTTCACGGTGACTTTGAGGGACATTTTTCTGTGACGGTTAACAAAAACTGGCGACTTACATTTTGCTTCGACGGCACCGACGCGGTGCTGGTTGATTATCAGGACTACCACTAGAGGAACAGCGAACATGAGTGAAATGCACAACCCAACACACCCGGGTGCGACCCTGCGCGAGGACATTCTCCCCTCCTTGGGTCTTACCGTTACTGAAGCGGCGGATCAATTAGACGTCGACCGCTCCACTTTCTCGCGCGTAATTAACGAGCGCGCAGCCATTTCGCCCGAGATGGCCTTGCGAATCGAGAAGTGGTTAGGAGTCGAGAACGGAGGACGCGCCGATGTGTGGATGGCCGAACAGGCAGCTTATGACCTATGGCAGAAGCGCATGGAGTTAAGAGCAAGGCCGCGATCCGGAGCTTTGTTGAAGATCCGTCGAGCCAAGATACGCGAAGCTGTTCCGGCATAAAGTTCTACCGTCCCCCCATGCGGTCCATGGGGAGAGCGGCGGCAAGGGTGCGCTAACACCCAAACCGCCTGACCACAACGCAACCTACGAAGGAGGTGCATGCCAACTCCTTCAATGATTCACGATCTTTTTGAACTGGTAGCCAGAAAACAACATGTGTGTTTCTCCATCCTGCTGCACTAAACGCACTGTTTCTCCGCCGTCACTCAATGATCCAAGCAAAATTCCTTCGCTCTCGGACAATGGCTTTAATATGACGCGCATTTTTCCTGCCGGCACATCGGCCAGAGCCATTTCGATTACGTAATATCCTCCGTCCTCGACCAGCTTTATGTGATTCACAAACTTGTAATCGGCCCCCTGATTCGCGATTTCGTACTCGCCAAGATACCGGCGCCACGAGTCGGGGGCGGGCTTCGGCTCGATCCGTTGTCCGACCAGCATTTCCTGATCGCCGATGCGGGCGACAAGCAATTTGCGGCCTTCTACCCTGCGCTGCGAAATGCCAATTTCTCCCAAGGTACCCAGATCAACGCGAAAAATACCGAGGAACGTGTAATCAAACCGAAACAGACCGTCAGCTCCCGGGACCAGATCGAAACGATGATCTGCCACGTCGGCACACAATCTTTTGCCGCAAGCACTTATTCGCGCAAAGCCCGCCAAGGTGGTGTAGTCGCCGACATATTGCTGCACGGTCTCGAATGAAAGCGGCTTGCTGTCCGCCTGTATTTCGTGATGTTCCGGCTGGCGAATGCCGGTCTTTGCTTCCAGCGCCAGCTGGAGCGTTTCGGTTGCAATATGGTCTACCGTCTGCTTTGCCGTGCTGGAATTGGACAGCACCACAATGCCCAGTTTGTGCTGAGGCAAGATGTACAACTGGCTTTGGAACAAGGCCGTAGCGCCGGAATGATGAGCCACTACGCCTCCGTTTTGTATCGTCGAGGTGCCGAGAGTGCTTAACATCCAACCCAGACCAACCCGAAAATTAAAATCCAGCGGCACGGATGCGTTCTGGGGTTGCAGCATTTCGGATAGCGTCTCTTCCTTGAGGATTTGCTGATTACCAGACTTGCCCTCGGCAAACACCATGGACATGAAGCGCCCAAGGTCGGAGACGCTGGAATTAAGCCCTCCAGCGGGAACATCGCGCAATGCCGGCTCGTCCGCCGCATCCCGGCCACGATAGCCCTTGGCCATGAGCATCGATGCAGAAGGACCAGTGTCAAACGAGGAATTTTTCATCCCCATCGGGACGAGTAGCGATTGCTTCATGAAATCCGCAAAGGGCACACCGCTCTGATTTTGTATCGCGATGCCGAGCAAACTGATGCCCAGGCTGGAATAGGAAACAATCAGGTTGGGCGGATAGGCTGTGTAGTCTTCACGTATATCCTCGACTAATTCTGTGAAGGGTGCCGGACTGGCGGTAGTCATAAAGCCTTTCAGCCGGTCGCGCGGCAGGCCAGAGTGGTGGGTCATCAGTTGGCGAGGCGTGATCTCAACTGAGCCTGGATAGCGCGATTTGATCGAGAAGTTCGGAATGTAGTCCTTCAACGGTTGATCGATATCGAGTTTACCCTGTTCAACCAATTGCATGGCCGCCATGTCGGTAAACAACTTTGAAATCGATCCTACGCGGTAAAGCGTGTCGGCTGTTGCTGGGATATTCTTCTCTTGGTCGGCATATCCAAAGCCCTTTGCCCAAACGATACGCTGGTCATCTACCAAAGCGATGCTCAATCCCTCCACCGAGTTCTTTTTCATTTCATACTGAACCAGTTTGCTGACATAGGCTTCAGTTGTTGCGTAATCGCTATGGGCAATGTTGGTCGGGCGAGGCGGTGCAGTTGCGCAACCGGTAAGAATACCGATCGCGAGAATGATGGAAAACAGCTCCATGTTTTCAGCCCTTATGGTTTGAAGAATAAACGCGTGCATGGAACTTCCGTAGTGACTGGCGTATTAAAGCACGGCACTCTGCAAATCAATCATCACTCTACACTTTGCTACAGATATTGCCGGTCTCGATTATTTCAATCAACACAGAAATGATCAGAAGTTATACACACCCCCAATGGACATCATTGATGTGTTGATGGTAACGCCAGAGCCGGAGCCGATTTGGTTATTTCCAAAGCTTTCCAGTTGGCCACGGATAGTAAACTTGCTGTTGACGTTGTACTGAAAGCCAAAGCCCGTCAGCAGGCTTGTACTCGATCCGCTTCCAGTGACATTAGCACCGTAACTCGAGGTCAAAGTGTAGTCAGTTCTGTTATTCGCCAAACCCACTTTGCCGAACAAAGACCACGCATCGTTGAGCGGCAATATACCCACGGCAGCAATTTGTGCAGATGAACCTTTGCCGGTTTGCGTCTCGGTGCCGATACCTAAAACAGTGCTGTTTTGTGGGCCAGAACTTCTAAGTTTCGCATAGCCCACCTCGACAGCGAAATTCTGGCTGAAGTTGTATCCGCCTGCAATGCGGACAGCACCAGAGACAGGGGTAGTGGTGGAGCC
>JAJXTT010000142.1 GCA_021783525.1 Pseudomonadota bacterium | reverse complement strand
GCACCGGGCGCGCAGGCAGCAACGGCGAAGCGAGCTCCCTGGTGTGCATCGACGAACACAAATTGCTGCACGACATCGAGCGCCTGATCAAGCGCGAGATTCCCGTCGTGCAAGTGCCCGGTTTCGAGCCGGACCCACGCATCAAGGCCGAACCTATCCTGAACGGCCAGAATCGTGGAAACGGACAGAACCGCGGTCAGGGCGGACGCGGACAGGGGCAGGGTCGCAGCCAGTCCGCACCGCGTGCGGGCGGCGGGCAGGCTCGTGCCGCCACCGGGCAAACCCGTACAGGCGGCGGGCCGCGCAGCGGTGCAGCCGGCAGGCCCGCGGGAGGTGCGGGTCGCGGCGCTGCAGTGCCAGCCGCCGCGCAACATCGTTCCGGCGGTCGCGGTCGTTAATGGATGCCCCGGTAAGCAATGAAGAGGCCATCGCCGCCACCAGACTCTGGGTAGAGCGCGCGGTGATCGGTCTTAACCTGTGCCCGTTCGCCAAGGGCGTGCAGGTCAGGAACCAGATCCGCTATGTGGTCAGTGCGGCGCAGACACCCGAGGAATTGCTGGCCGATGTGCTGCGCGAATTCGAGGTGCTCGCCGAGGCCAGCCCCGATGCGATAGACACTACGCTGCTGATCCATCCGCAGGTATTGACCGACTTTCTCGACTACAACGACTTTCTGGCTGTGGTCGATGCGGCGCTTGAGGATGTCGATCTGGCGGGAGAGTTGCAAGTCGCCAGCATGCATCCGCAATACCAGTTCGTCGATACCGAGTTGGACGATATCACCAACTACACCAACCGCTCGCCGTACCCGACCTTGCATATCTTGCGCGAGGACAGCATCGACAAGGCGGTGGCCGCATTTCCCGATGCCGAACAGATCTTCGAGAAGAACATCGAGACCATGCGCAAGCTGGGGCATGAGGGCTGGAATGCATTGGGGCTGGCGGAAATCCAGAAAGACAAGAAGTAAGTTGCAAACCGACTGCCCGGTCAGTCCGGCGGCATTGCCGCCATCCGCGCGCACGCTGCGTTGTACCAACTTCCAATCGCCTTGAACTTGCAGGATGGATCGCACGCATCCTGCAAATCGGCGGTATCCTTGCATCCATGGATAAGAATACAGATCACTCCTTTTCTTTACTCACTCCGGATTGCGTATTGAATGCGCTGGAGAGCGTGGGGCTGCGCTGCGACGGGCGGCTGCTTGCGCTCAACAGCTACGAGAACCGCGTGTACCAGGTGGGCATCGAAGACAGTGCGCCACTGGTGGCCAAGTTTTACCGCCCTGCACGCTGGACGGACGAAGCCATCCTGGAAGAGCACGCTTTCGTACAAGAGCTGGCAGATCGCGAGATACCTGTCGTGCCGGCCCTCGCGATCGGCGGCAAGACACTGCTTCCCTTCGGGGGATTCCGTTTCTCGATCTTTCCAAAACATGGCGGCCGCGCGCCCGAACTTGAAGACCGCGACACGCTGGAATGGCTGGGGCGTTTCCTCGGGCGCATCCACGCCGTCGGTGCAATCAGGGATTATCATCATCGTCCTGCACTCAACATGGAAACGTTCGGCATCGAACCGCGCGAGTACCTGCTGACGAACGAATTCATCCCGGCGGATATCGACGCCGCCTATCGCAGCGTGTCGCAGCAGGCACTGGATGGCGTGCGTCATTGTTTCGATCGTGCCGGCGATGTGAGGAATCTGAGGTTGCACGGCGATTGCCATGCCGGCAACGTGCTGTGGACGGAAGACGGTCCGCATTTTGTGGACTTCGACGACAGCCGCATGGGACCGGCGGTGCAGGATTTGTGGATGCTGCTTTCCGGCGAGCGCGAAGACCGCGTGCGGCAGATGGGCGACGTGCTGGCAGGCTACGAGGATTTCTTCGAATTCGACACGCGCGAACTGCACCTGATCGAAGCCCTGCGCACCCTGCGCCTCATCCACTATTCCGCATGGCTTGCGCGGCGATGGGACGACGCCGCTTTCAAGCAGGCATTCCCCTGGTTCAACACGCAGATCTATTGGCAGAATCGCATCCTTGAATTGCGCGAACAGATCGCGCTCATGGAAGAGCCTCCGCTGTGGCAAAACTGACCAATTCATGCCCATGCGGCAGCAACAGGGATTTTTCAGATTGCTGCGCCCGCTACATTGAAGGAAACGAACCCGCGCCCACAGCCGAAGCGCTGATGCGCTCGCGCTATACCGCCTACACGCTGCAGCGTGAAGACTACCTGCTTGCGACCTGGCATTCTGCCACCCGGCCATCCGCATTGGGCCTCGCAGAAGACGTACCCACCCAATGGATCGGCCTGCAGGTCAAGCGCCATGAGCAGACGGATGCTGAACACGCCAGGGTCGAATTCGTGGCCCGCTACAAAATGAACGGGCGCGCCTACCGGCTGCATGAAATCAGCCGTTTCGTGCGCGAAAACGAGAAGTGGTTCTATGTGGACGGGGAAATTGAATGAGGGGGCCGCAAACTCCTCAGCCCCCTCTTTAGATCACATCCTCCGGAATTACAGCGTCTGGTGGGTGCCGTCGCAAGTCATGCCGTTCCCGCTGTGCTTGCAGCCGCAGAAGTAGACAGTCTCCGATTTTTCGGCCTTGTATTCCCTGGGCGAGAACTCGCTGCCCTTGTGGCTGCCATCGCAAAAGGGCTGCCCGGCGCTTTTGCCGCAGGTGCAATACCAGTAGCTCTTGCCGGCTTCAACGGCGACGGCATAGGGGGACTTCTGCGCGATATGGGGTTTCTTTTCGGACATGTGTGATTCCTTTGGTTGCGTGGCCGCTTGACCAGGGCACTTTGAGTGCCGTGCATCGAGGCCCACTTTTCAATTGCAGCGGAACGGCGCTGCCCCTTCTGGTTTTCTGTTCCGGGGTTGCCGGAAAGAAAGTGCCTGCATGTTAGGTTGCTGGCGGGGAAAGATAAAGCCGTCAATACGGGATATGTTGTTCCATAATTGGAACAGATGAAGATTCTGACCGGGATTCATCGTTGATGTTCGTCATGCATGCGTCTCATCCGGAAGTCCGTCGCAGCCTTGGCCCTTTCCCACCTCGATCAAAATAATATCGTCGTAAACTCATCGGCTGCGCCAAGGTTGCTTTAACAATTGCTTGACTGAAAATTAACATTCGCTTGACGCTGTCGGCGCTACCATGACCCTTATTATCAAATGGTATTGACGAGTCGTTCGGGGGGCGCAAATGGGCTTGTCGTGGTGTGATCAGTTGAGCGTCGGAAATAACGTGATCGATTCCGACCACAGGTTTCTGATTGAAACCATCAACAGGGTTGAACATAGCGTTGGTACAAAGAATCGCGGCGAGATCGCGGCGGCGTTCGATGCGCTGTCGCGATATTCCCGGGCGCATTTCGACAGGGAAGAAAAAATTGCCCATGCGATCGGCTACAGACAGGCACCGCAGGTGAATCAGTCTCACCATGAACTGCTCAGGCAACTCGATCAACTCGGGGGCGAGATTGACGCGATGGGATTGGACTATCCGTCGGGAGCGGTCCTGCATTTCACCAACTTCATGCGTGATTGGCTGATGAATCATGTCACCCGGGAAGACATGCTGATGAAGCCTGTCCTTCAAAAATATCCACCCAATTTCTATCCGGAATAGCGGTGTCTTCTGCTGACGAGCGTGTGCGTTGCCGAAAAGCAGGCGGCAGCCTGTTCGGCCGATCCCGGCTGTGGGCGACGGCCGCGCCCGTCGTGATCTATTAATGGAGCAAGAGTCTTGAATAGCTGGTGGAGGTCACTCGGGATCGGAACCAAACTGAGCATCCTGATTCAGGGGATGCTGGTCGTCGTGCTGTTTCTTGCGCACTTCTGGATCATGCGGCTGGTCAACGAAGGGATCGTGGATGAAGCCGAAAGACGCGCCGAGATTTCCGCGGATGGCGTCATCAATGGCATGAACATGCTGATGGTCACCGGCATGATTTCCAATCCGGAAAATCGCCGCCTGTTCATCCGGAAAATGGGGGCATCGGAGAATGTCAGCGATCTGCGCATCATTCGCTCCCGGCAGGTGCAGGACCAATTTGGCCCGGGCCTGCCGGAGGAGCAAGCCCGGGACGACATGGATCGTCGCGCGATAGAGTCGCGCAAATCCCAGTTCATGTTGAGCGAAGATGGAGGCATATTCAGCGTGCGGGCGGTGGTGCCGTTTATCGCGAACGCCGATTATCGCGGCACCAATTGCCTGACCTGCCATCACGTGGCGGCGGGCTCCGTCAACGGTGCGGCAAGCATCACCATAGACATGACAAACGAACTGCGCAATATCAGGCACATCAAGAATATGCTGATACTGGGCCACATATTGCTTCAAGTCTTGCTGTTCATCGTGATCAATTGGCTGATCCGCCGTTTCATGCAGCCACTGGTGAAACTTCAATCCGCGATGGAGTCAATGCAATCCAGCGGCAGCATGGAGCGCTTTGTCCCGGTTGAGTTGAAGCAAGGCAGTCAGGACGAGATTGGAAAACTCGGCATGGCGTTCAACAAAATGGCTGAAGCGTTATCCGACTCCGAGAAAACGATGAAGTTGTCGGCTGCGATATATCAGTCGAACGCCGATGCGATCGTCGTGACTGACGAGAACAACCTGATCGTGGACGTCAATCCGGCCTTTACCCGCATCACCGGGTTCTCCCTGAACGATGTGATCGGCAAGAACCCGAGAATGATGCAGTCCGGGTTGCATGACCAGGAGTTCTACAGGCAGATGTGGCAGACGATTCTGAATGAAGGATATTGGCAAGGCGAGATGTGGGACAAGGGCAAGAACGGGGAAATTCGCGCCAAGCTGGCTCGAATCACGGTCGTGCGTCGCTCGGATGGCAGCGTGTACCGTCATGTCGCGCAATTCACCGACGTTACCGAAAGGAAGCAAAAGGACGAACTGATCTTTTGGCAGGCCAATTACGATCCGTTGACCAGCTTGCCTAACCGCCGCCTGCTGAACGACCGGCTTGAGCATGCTCTCGCAGCCGGCAAGAACCGCCAGAATTGCGGAGCATTGATGTATATCGATCTGGACAGGTTCAAGGCGATCAACGAAAGTCTCGGGCCGGGATATGGAGACATGCTGTTGATCGAAGTGGCTCATCGCATAAATTCGTGCGTGCGGGAAGTGGATACGGTGGCGCGCATCAGCAGCGACGAATTTGCGGTGCTGATCGAAGATATCGGGTGCGCCGACAACAGCGATGCCGCAAGACTTGCCGCAGAGATCGCGGGGAACATACGCACAAGCCTTTCGGCTCCTTATCGGCTCAAAGACGAAACGCATATGAGCACCGCCAGTATCGGCGTGCGGATCATCTGCGGCAACGGCGAATCGGCGGACGATTTGATCAGGCAGGCCAGCTCGGCAATGCTGCAGGCCAAGGGATCGGGGCGGAATGCGATCCGATTCTTCGAGTCGCCAGACATGGCGGTCGGCTGAATGCCGGCGCGACGCAGGTGGATTTCGCGACC
>JAJXTT010000141.1 GCA_021783525.1 Pseudomonadota bacterium | reverse complement strand
TCGAGCAGCTCGAACTGGCCAAGCAGGCGGGCAACGATTACTACCAGCTTTCCACCATCGAGACCGAGCTCAAGCAATACCGCGAGATCGCCGCCGCGTACAGCAAGAAGAAATAGGCCGGGGCGGGATTCGCGCCGGCGATCCGTTCCTGCGTGCCTGACAGCGTGCGCATGCCGGCCAGCAATGTTCATACACATGAAAGGGGAAGCAATGTTGAATCCAGTGACAGACGGTGCCGGCGACTCGATGATCTATACGGCAAGGCTCCTGAGTTCGAAGCGCATCACGCCGGACACGTCGCGCGAAGAAGTCAGGCAGATGGTATTCAGGACGGACGATCCCTATTTCGACAGCAAGGTGGGCAGTTGCATCCGCGTCCTGGCTCCCGGGCAATACGGCAATCCCTATCACGCGCGGCTCTATTCGATCGCCGACACGGACCAGTCCGATACCGGAGCGCAGTTCGAGATCTGCGTGCGCCGCTGCTACTACCTAGATGAAGCCAGCGGCGAGGAGTACGGCGGGGTCGCATCGCACTACCTGTGCGACCTGCAGCCGGGAAGCGTCATCAAGTTTTCCGGCCCGGTCGGCTACCCGTTCGACGTACCGAACAATCCCGAAGCCAACCTGCTGATGATCGGCATGGGCACCGGCATCGCGCCGTTCAGGGGGCTGATCCGGATGATCTATGAGCGGCACGGCGGCTGGAAAGGTAAAGTGCGCCTGTTCCACGGCGCGCGTACCGGCCTGGAGATGCTTTACCTGAATGATGCCAACAGCGATCTTGGCCTATATTTCGACCAGCCGACTTTCAAGGCCTTCCAGGCCGTGAGCCCGCGCCCCGCCTTTAACGCGCCGATCGCCTTGAACCAGGCCATCGAGCAGAACGCCGCCGAGGTCTGGGAAATCGTGAACAGTCCGGACAGCCGCGTCTACATCGCCGGCATGACGCAGATGCTCGGCATGATCGACAATGCAATGGCCAGTATCGTCGGCTCATCGGCATGGCAGGCCAAGCGCAACGAACTGGCTTCGCAGGGCCGCTGGCTCGAAGTGCTCTACTAGCTTGCGCCATGAGCCCACAAGTACAGGCCGCTGACCGATATGCACGAGTCGGCGGAAAAAAAAGATGAGCGCATGGTTCACAAAGAACCTCGGTGATGCCATGTTGGCCGGTGAAGCATTGGCCCAGCTTGAAGCGCTTTTCCTGTCGACATACGGAAGATCCGGCGACTCGGGCCAGATGGCAATATTCGTCCGGCACGAATCGGAGGGTCGCCTCCATTGCGAGCTCAAGGCATACTTCCCGCCCGCCGCGATTGCATTGGCAAAGACAGTCGACGCCGATCCGTGCGCCAGGCCCTCGCGTGACGGACTGAGCCTGCTCGCCGGCCCTGAAAACGCCTGGCATGCATACTTTCCGGACTGAGAGGCAGTTGCAGGACATAACGTAACTTGTTCGAACCCGTGTCGTCGCTTGTTTTGCCCTATGCCAACCCACGAACCGAAATCATGAAGACAAATGCACTCGCGATCCTGTTGCTGCTCGTCACCACCGCTTGCGCCACTCCCAAAGTAACGCCACCGCCCCCCGTGGAACGGCCGCCCGCGAAGATCGCGCTCGTATTGGGCGGCGGCGCGGCGCGCGGCTTTGCCCACATCGGCGTGATCAAGGCGCTGGAGGCACAGGGCATCTCCGCAGACATCGTCGTGGGCACCAGTGCCGGCTCGGTCGTGGGCGCGCTCTACGCGGCCGGACTCAACGGCTTCCAGATCCAGGAGCTGTCCATGAACATGAATGAAGACCAGGTACTCGACGGCTCGGGGATGTACCAATGCGTTGTGGAGACGGTGATCTCCAACAAGAGGGGCTGCATCAAGGGGCAAGCGCTGGAGAATTACATCAACAGGAACGTCCATGGCCTGCCGATGGAAAAGCTCGGCAGGACCTTTGCTGCCGTCGCCACCAATTTGCGCACCGGTGATATGGTGGTATTCCGCTCAGGCAACACGGGCATGGCGGTCCGCGCCTCGTCTTCAGTGCCGGTGTTCTTCGAGCCCACCACCATCAACGGCCAGGATTACGTGGACGGCGGGCTGGTCGCGCCGGTCCCGGCAAGCGTAGCCCGTTCAATGGGAGCCGATTTCGTCATCGCCGTGGACATCTCGGACCGTCCCCAGGACAGAAGCACGGCAGGGATCACCGACATCATGTGGCAGACCTTTTCCATCTTCGGCCAGACCATCAATCGCTATGAAAGGTCCAGCGCCGACATCATCATCCGGCCCGTCACATACGGCCTGCCTTCGACCGACGTGAGTGGCCGCAACAAGGCCGTGCTCGAGGGAGAGAAGGCCGTCGCGGCGATCCTGCCCGAGCTGAAGTCCAGGCTGGCGAAACTCAATGAGACGCGCCATGTAGCCGGAATGCCCTAGCAGAGCCCAGGCAGGGGGCAACGCCGAATCGCCCCCTCATTGAAACCTCCGGTTCCCCCATGAAAAAAACTGCCCCGACCAAGCCCGAGATCGCCCTGCTGGAGCCGTTTGCCGGCCTGGCGCTGGAACGCATCCATGTACCGGCCAATAGCGAAGAGTTCGCCGCCGCCACTGCCGAGATCAAGGCAGCCGGCATCGTCGGCTTCGATACCGAATCCAGGCCGACGTTTGTCACGGGCGATGTGAGTGAAGGGCCGCATGTTGTGCAGTTTGCGCTGCACGACAAGGCCTACCTGTTTCAGGTTCATCGGGCGGAGGGGCTGCCGTTCCTGGTCGAATTGCTGGCATCGGAGCAGGTCATCAAGGTCGGCTTCGGCCTTAGATCGGATAGCGGGCAGATCTTTGCAAAACTGGGTATCAAGTTTGGCGGCGTGGTGGATCTGAATACGGTATTTCGCATGAACGGCTACCAGAAGGAGATCGGCGTCCGTACCGCAGTGGGGCTGGTCTTCAACCAGCGCTTTGCCAAGTCGAAGAAGGCCACGACCTCCAACTGGTTGCAACCTCGACTCACCCCGCAACAGATGCTCTATGCCGCTAATGATGCCTACGCGGCGCTCAAGGTGCTGGAGGCACTCGACCTGCGCCGCGAAGACTTGCCCATCATGGGGCTCAACGCAAGGCCCGATTGACCAATGAAAAAGCCCGGCATGCCGGGCTTTTTCCTTACAGTCTTGCAAAATGTCGCGCCAAACTTCAGTGATGCGATTTGGCGATCAACTTGAGCATCTTGATGTTGATGGCCACGAACCGGTACAGCTGCCAGATCAGGCACGTCCGCATAAAGCGGGTGAACCCGGTTGGCGCCGGCGGATAGTAAGCCTGTTGGTACGGTTCTCTGTTGGTGACGTTGCCCATGTTTGGCTCCTTGTAAATGTCTGGTTGATCAATCCGGTATCAAAGACCAGCCCGGACGCAGCCTGGCTTGATAGATGAAGGCGTGGTGCAGCAGGTACTTCATCCAGTGGCCTGCCAGGCCGATCTCGCCGAAGGTCAGGTCGATGTCGCGGCCGAACTCCGGATATTTCTCGTAGTCCGGCACGACCGGGAATACGGTCATGGCCGCCGCGGTTCCCTTGAAGATGTGCGACCCTGTGGATGCGACGCATGCCGCGCCCATTTCGGCCATCGAGGCGGTGTGGGTCGGCTTCTCGGCGCCGTTCAACATGTCGCGGATACTCATGGCGACGGCTTTTGCCATGGCGGCGGAAGGCATCCCGGTCCGTGGCGCGGTCGGGTTGATCGGCGTGCCGTTGGCGCTCTGCATGGGCTTGCTGATCAAATGCGGCGTCGCAAACGCGATGCCCACCGCGAAGATATTGCGATACGACGGCGTCTGGTAAGTCCTGGGCCAATCCTTGGCGCTCCACTCCATGAACGGACGCTGCGTGTAATCGGCGTCCACCTTCATGAAGCCATTGGGCGCGAACAGCTGGCTGGTGATATCGGCCCCTGCCTTGTCGAACGCCTTCAGCCCCACACCCGCAAACGGCGGGATCAGCATGGAAAAGTCGAATTCCAGTTCATGGAAGGTGCCGTCCAGGGTTTCATAATGGATCTTGCCGGCCTCGACCTTCTTCACGTGCGCGCGGGTGATCCATTCGATGCCGCGCTCGACCATCAGCGATTCCGCGAAGGTCTTGCCGTTGGTGATGTATCCGCCGCGCTTGATATGCACGCCGCCCATGCCGAAGTCGCCCAGTTCGTATTCGTTGCTGAGCCAGACGATGCGCGCCTTGTCGCGAACGCCTGCCTCGCGCAATACATGGTCCACGTTGTAGATGTACTCGAACGCGGCGCCCTGGCAGGTGCACATGCCGTGTCCCGTGCCGATCACGATGGTCTTGCGTTCGCCCTTGCGCATCGCGTCGATGCAGGCCTGCAGCTTATGGTTGGCTTCCTGCGCATGGCCGACCGTGCAGACGGAAACGGTGTGGCCGTGGTCGGGACCCAGGCCTTCGGTGGCGCCGAAGTTCAGCTTCGGCCCGGTGGCGTTCACCAGGAAATCGTAAGCGATGTCTTCCGCAACCCCGGCCCTGGACGGGTGCGTGTACTCGACGGTGACAAACGGCCTCGCGTTTTCCGCATTGCCTTCCGGATGGATCGACAGCGCCTTGGCCTGACGGAAATCCACATTGGTTTTCGCGTACAGCCCGGCCAGGTCAAAAGTGACGTCCTTCTCCGTCATCTGGCCCACGCCCACCCAGATATTTGAGGGTATCCAGTTCCACTTCGCATTGGGCGACACCACGACGATCTCGTGTTCCTTCCCTACCCATTTGTTGAGGTATCTGGCGGCGGTATGTCCGGCTATACCCGCGCCCAAAATTACGATTCGCGACATTTTCTCTCCTTCTGCAATGCTCCAAATTCAAACTACCCGCATCTTGAATTTGTGACTTTATGATGTTGTGTTTGGGCCGGGGAATCCGGAATCGTGCTGCTCACCCGATCCGGCGCCGGATCACATTCACTGCTGCCGCTGAAAAACCCGGACCGATGCCAGGACAGCCTGACCGTCCGGCAATAGCCCCAACCGTGATTGTTTTAATCCAGAGGATGACCAACAAAAAACCTGTCCGCAGACCCACCGCGCTGATGCCATGTTTCTGATGCGGAGAACATCATAATATAAGCGTATTCTAATAATCAACCATTATCCAGACAACGCCAAAACATTGGAGTAGCATAAAAACGCAGTTTCTTCCTTAACCACGATAAGGAGTCGAATCATGCCCAAGACCCATCATTCCAGCAGAGACGTCAAAAAGAAACCGTTGCTCACGCCAAAGGAAAAGAGGATGGCGAAACACGCGAAGAAGCATAGCCAGGATACCCAGCCTCTGATCACTCCTGTCACCACGCATTGATCGCCGAAGTCCGGTCGTTGGCGAACGACCTTGAAGGGCCAGCCCCGCAATCGTTCCGTCAGGGAACGAGACCGAAGCTGGCCCTTTTTGAATTTGCGCTTCCTTAAGCAGTACGGATCAACCGCACGCGGAATCAGCCGTGCCGCCCCTTGTAGCATTGCGCTGCAGCATGAACGACCTGCGAATAGGGAAT
>JAJXTT010000140.1 GCA_021783525.1 Pseudomonadota bacterium | reverse complement strand
GAAGTGATGAACAGGTCGGACGCCTTCTGCGAGACCATCCCGCGCAAAAGATTGTGGACAAGTTCGGTGGCCTGGTCTCTTTCCATGATGGACTCCTGGTGCAGCTATGGTTCTTGATTTGGTAGGGGATTAACCCGGGAACAGGTCTTTGTTCACGGCTTTGCCGCGCGCTTCCGCCGAGGCCACCTGGTTGCGCTTCACCAGATCGCTCAGGCATTGATCCAGCGTCTGCATGCCGATGTTGCCTCCCGTCTGGATGGCGGAATACATCTGCGGCACCTTGGCTTCGCGGATCAGGTTGCGGATCGCCGGGGTACAGATCATGATCTCGTGCGCCGCTACGCGGCCGGTGCCGTCCTTGGTCTTGAGCAGCGTCTGCGAGATCACCGCGCGCAGGGATTCGGACAGCATCGCGCGCACCATTTCCTTTTCGTCGGCCGGGAACACGTCGATGATACGGTCGATGGTCTTGGCGGCCGAGCTGGTGTGCAAGGTGCCGAACACCAGGTGGCCGGTCTCTGCCGCCGTCATCGCCAGGCGGATGGTCTCCAGGTCGCGCATTTCGCCCACCAGGATCACGTCCGGGTCCTCGCGCAGTGCTGAACGCAGCGCGTTGTTGAAAGACAGCGTGTGCGGGCCGACCTCGCGCTGGTTGACCAGCGACTTCTTGGATTCATGCACGAATTCGATCGGGTCTTCCACGGTCAGGATGTGGCCCATCTCGTTCTCGTTGATGTGGTTCACCATCGCCGCCAGCGTGGTCGATTTACCGGAACCGGTCGGACCGGTCACCAGCACCATGCCGCGCGGGAATTCGGAAATGTCCTTGAAGATCGGCGGGCATTTGAGGTCTTCCAGCGTGAGTATCTTGGAAGGAATGGTACGCATTACCGCACCCGCGCCGCGGTTCTGGATGAAGGCGTTGACGCGGAAGCGCGCCAGGTTGGGCACCTCGAACGAGAAGTCGACTTCCTTGTTCTCTTCGTAATGCTTGCGCTGCCCGTCGTTCATGATGTCGTACACCATGGCGTGGACTTCCTTGTGATCCATCGGGGGCAGGTTGATGCGGCGCATGTCGCCGTGTACGCGGATCATCGGTGGCAGGCCGGCGGAGAGGTGCAAGTCGGAAGCTTTGTTCTTCACGCCGAAGGCGAGCAGTTCGGTGATATCCATATATAATCCTGAGTGTATTAAACTGCGTCGGATCACGACGACTCGGGCGATTATGACTGCAATCCTCTCCAACTTGCAAGCGACCCGCGAAGCCATTGCCCAAGCCGCCAGAGCGGCACACCGGAATGTGTCGGAGATCAGTTTGCTGGCCGTCAGCAAGACGTTTCCGGCGACGGCGGTGCGCGAGGCGTACGACTGCGGGCAGACTGCTTTCGGCGAGAATTATCTGCAGGAAGCGCTGGAAAAGATCGACGCGTTGCGCGATCTGCCGCTGGAGTGGCATTTCATCGGTCCCATCCAGAGCAACAAGACGCGCGCGATCGCCGAGCGCTTTGACTGGGTGCACAGCGTGGACAGGCTGAAGATCGCCGAGCGGCTGTCGGCACAGCGACCTGCAAATCTGCCCCCGCTGAACATCTGTCTGCAAGTGAACGTGAGCGAAGAAGAGAGCAAGAGCGGCGTAGCACCCGAAGAGGCACTGCCTCTGGCACAACAGCTTGTGCACTTGCCGCATATCAGGTTGCGCGGACTGATGACGATACCGGCTCCCGCGGCGGGCGAAATGGCGCAGCGTGCACCTTTCGCAAGGATGCGCATGTTGCTGGAAAAAATGAACTCGCAGGGCATGTCTCTGGATACCCTGTCGATGGGCATGTCGCACGACTATCCCGCGGCCATCAGGGAGGGTGCTACCATCGTGCGGATCGGCACGGCGATATTCGGCCAGAGATGAAACAGTCTCGCTAACGAGACGTTTGGCCCCTCTCCCTCCGGGGGAGGGTTACACCCGCAAGGGGTAGGCCGTGGTTGTAAGTGGCTAAAGCCCCAACAACACACGCGCGGTTGGGGGAACAGGGGTTCGGCCAACCCGCTATTC
The DNA here is from genome assembly GCA_021783525.1 of Pseudomonadota bacterium. GTDB lineage: Bacteria > Pseudomonadota > Gammaproteobacteria > Burkholderiales > Gallionellaceae > Sideroxyarcus. The sequence continues at coordinate 3,518 of JAJXTT010000140.1, read as the reverse complement.
ATAGGACAAGATATGAAAATTACATTCATCGGCGGCGGCAACATGGCAAAGGCATTGATCGGCGGACTGATCAAGCGCGGCTATTCGCCATCCAAGATGCACGTAGTCGAGTTGAGCAAGGACAAATGCGCGGAGCTGCATAACGAATTCGGGGTCAGGGCGACGACGGAATTGTCCGAGGCAGTGGCGCACGGTGAAACATTGATCCTGGCGGTCAAGCCGCAACAGCTGCAGGAAATCGCCGTGCAGCTCGCGCCTATCCTGGACGAACAGCTTGTCCTCTCCATCGCAGCGGGTATCCGCACGCAGGACATGGCGCGCTGGATAGGGACGCAGAACATCGTGCGCTGCATGCCCAATACGCCGGCGCTGATCCGCAGCGGCGTCACCGCGTTGTATGCGACACCCGCGGTGAAGCCGGAGCAATGCCATCGCGCAGAGTCGATTCTCGGGGCAGTGGGCAGCACGCTGTGGGTGGAGGACGAGGAGATGCTGGATGCGGTGACGGCAATTTCCGGCAGCGGTCCGGCCTATGTCTTCTATTTCATCGAGGCGATGCAGCAGGGAGCGTACGAACTCGGGCTGGACGAAGCCCAGGCGCGGCAGCTGGTGCTGGACACTTTCCTCGGCGCCAGCAAGCTGGCCGAAAGCAGCCAGGAGGATGTCGCCGTCCTCCGGGAGCGCGTGACTTCCAGGAAGGGCACGACCGAGCGAGCGTTGCTCAGCATGGAGAAGGACCGCGTGAAGGCGAACATCGTCGCAGCCATCCATGCGGCCGCGACACGTTCCAGGGAATTGGGCGATGAGCTGGGAAAGGACGCCTGATGCTGGGTGAGACACTTTCTTTCCTGAACGACGCGCTGGTGCAACCCTATGCGGCCATCCTGCTGTTCCGTTTCCATGCGGTCTGGCTGCAGGCGCCGATGCGCAATCCGATCGGCGAATTCCTGATGGCGCTGACGGATTTTGTCGTGCTGCGCGCGCGCCGCTTCATTCCGAGGTTCATGGGCCTGGATACCGCAACGCTGCTGTTGGCGTTCCTGGTGGAATTCTGCTATCTCAGCGCTTACTTGTGGCTGCAGGGTTATGCCTTCGAAACGTTCCCCCTGCCGGGGCTGCTGTTGTGGACGGCGGTCAAGTTGCTGAAGATCAGTCTTTACCTGCTCATGGCCACGCTGATCACGGAGGCGATTCTGTCCTGGGTCAATCCCCATACGCCGCTTGCGCCGATGCTGGGCGCGGTCAACCGCCCTTTCGTGCGACCTTTGCGGCGGCGCATCCCGCCGGTCGGCAACGTCGACCTTTCCGTGCTGGTGCTGCTCATTGTCTGCCAGCTCATCCTCATCGTGCCGATAGGCGGACTGGAACAGGCCGTGATGAGATTGCTGTGAGCGCATGGTACCGCCGCAACGGCGACGTGCTCACCCTTACCCTGCATGTCCAGCCCGGCGCAAAGCGCACGGAAGTGGCGGGTCTGCATGGCGAGGCCATGAAGATCCGTCTTGCCGCTCCGCCGGTCGAGGGCCGTGCCAACGAGGCACTCCTGAAATTCATCGCCGAATCCTTTGGGGTTCCGTTGCGGCAGGTCGAGCTCAGGCAAGGCGGGCAGTCCCGCCACAAGGTCGTTGCGATCACGGGCAGCAAGATGGAGCCGGAGAACTTGCTGGCCTGATGGGTAAAAAATTGCCATGTCATGCTCGCGTCACAAAGATTCCCTATAAGGGTATCCATGATGAAGCGAATATTGTTCGGCTGGCTATTGATGACCAGCGCGACGGCCTGGCCGGATACCCAATACCCGGGATTGCAGGTGGACGTCAGGAGGGTCGGCGACTTCTATACCTTCATCGCCAGTTTCGACACGCCGTTGACGAAATGCGCAGCCTATAATTATTTGACCGATTATGAGGCGGCAAAGAGTCTGCCGGGGGTGGTTGAGTCCGTCGCTTATCGCGAAACCGCAAACAGGGTAAGGGTCGAACGCACGGCTGACGAGCACGTCCTGTTTCTTCATGTGCGCCTGCATTCGGTCATGGAGTATATGGAAGACCCCTATGAGGGCATCTCTTTTGTGCAGCTGTCCGGCGATTCGAAAGAGTTTCAGGGAAGCTGGAGTATCCGGCCGAATCCTCACGGGAGTACGCTCAGGTTCCAGGGGCTGTGGGAGCCGGACACCCTGGTCCCGTTGTTTATCATCGACCATTTTGCGAAGAATGGCCTTGTCGACAGGTTCAGCGCCATCGCGCAGATGGCCGAGAAACGCAATGACACGGACTCGACCCGATGTGAGGGCCGGCAAATCGCCAAGATAGTAGAATAGGGCGACTTGAGTCGTCTGCTGTCCGGGTTTCAAACGGGCCCTGCAACCGCGAATCAAGGTCCGACGCGAGAAATTGGAGGCCCAACCACTTGCCAACGAGTGAAATATCCTCAACAATCCGTCCCCGGTACTTCAACCGCAACCAAGGAGCAAAAACGCATGAACCGTAAAGAACTGATCGACGCACTGGCAACCAAGACAGAAAGCAGCAAGGCTGATGCCGACCGCAACATCGCTGCCCTGATTGAAATCATCACCGCTACTCTGAAGAAGGGCGACAACGTTGCGTTGGTAGGCTTCGGAACATTCGAGGTCCGCAAGCGTGCAGCTCGCAATGGCCGTAACCCGTCCACTGGCGCTGCCATCAAGATCAAGGCTTCCAAGCAGCCCGCATTCAAGGCCGGTGCCACTCTGAAAGCTGCGGTCAACGGCGCCAAGAAGTAATTATCCAGGCCAGCGATGGTTTAGGAAAAAGGCCGGCCAGTCGCCGGCCTTTTCGGTTGGGCAAGGCAAAATCGGCATATCCCGGTTGTCCCTATCGGTGCCCCCGTCGGCACTGTTTGCGTATTTTTGCCATTCTTGACGTGAATATGTTTCCCCAGTAGCCTTGTCACGTACCTGCAACAATAGCTTCATGCTTGGCAACAGGCTTTGTACAAAATCTGAAAACGGCAAACTGGTCAAAAGACCAGGACGCAAAATCACCGGTCTAAGGGGCTTCGGCGCTATGACAGCGGGATCGCCAGATTCAGCCGCAGAACTCCTGCGTCAGCATTCTGCGTCCCTCCCGTCATTCTCCCCGTCCTGAAACAACCCGGTATTCCTGCCTGTGCGGGTGATGGTCGCCGCGAACCTGCATGGCGGGCAAAAAAGGGGACTCGTTTGTGCTTGAAATCAAGGAGAAATCGATGAGGAAGAATAAGGCGTGGATCAGCTTGAGCACAATTTTCTTGCTGGCGCTGATGCTGAACCAGGCACACGCGGGCGTGATCTTCGGCGTAGGGGCGACTTTCCCCAAACAGGTTTACCAGGAGTGGGGCAAGCAGTACAAGGCAGAAACCGGATCGTCGCTGGCCTATTTTGCGCAGGGGTCCGGCAAGGGCATCGAAGCGATCTCGTCGGGGAAGGCCGACTTCGGGGCGAGCGACAAGCCGCTGACACCCGAAGAACTTGAAAGAGACAGGTTGATCCAGTTTCC
>JAJXTT010000139.1:5190-5569 GCA_021783525.1 Pseudomonadota bacterium | reverse complement strand
CCTGCTTGTGCCGCGGACAATTACACCATCGATCCGACACATACCTGGCCGATGTTCGAAGTGAACCATCTCGGCTACTCCACCCAGCGCGGGCGCTTCAACAAATCCAGTGGAAAGATCACTCTCGATGTCGCGGCCAGGCAAGGCAGCGTGGACCTCGTCATTGACGCGAATTCGCTCGATATGGGTTTCGCCAAGTGGGACGAGCACATGAAGGGAGAGGAGTTCTTCAATGTCGCACAGTACCCTACCATCCGGTTCACTTCCGACAAGCTGATCTTCGACGGCGACAAGGTCGTCGGGGCCGAAGGAAAATTCACCCTGCTCGCCACGACCCGCCCCCTGACCCTGCGCGTGGATAATTTCCACTGCGCACCGT
>JAJXTT010000139.1:0-5180 GCA_021783525.1 Pseudomonadota bacterium | reverse complement strand
GCAGACGTCTCCGCCACCATCTCGCGCACCCAGTTCGGCATGGCGAAATTCGTGCCCATGGTCGGTGACGAAATCAGGCTTTATTCCCCGATTGAGGCCGACAAGGACTGACCAGGGGCATCCCGGGTCCGCCCCGGGCAAACGCTATTCGGTTACAAGCGCGAAATCGTGCCTGGCCCACACGTCGGAAGTGATCTCGTATCCGTCGGCGTTTCTGGTGTCGTCCTTGTAAGCGGGGTCGCAACCTTCGACGATGAAGGCGAAATCTTCATCCGGATCCGAGTCAACCACATCCACGACATAGACCACCAGATCCGGCGTGGCGCGCGAGACATATGTCTGCCCGATAAGCGGCGGTTCGGTTTGCATATCTTGATTGTCTGCTGTCATAAGCTGTTCATCCTTATGCGATTAAATTCCGGTTCCTGTCATATTCGACTGCGGAACACACATGATTCCGGCAGTGCCATTGCCGCAATTGTACGCCAACGCAAGTTGCGCGATTGCGCCCGATCGCCTTGCCGGCCTGATGACATATCCCGATATCCTGCATCGAATGACAGGGCCGGAATCCGGATGAAATCCGGCGCCGAACATGGCGTTGCATCATGCTTGACTTCCCTGTCGACCTGTGGGAAGTTCGCCGCCCGGCGGGAACGCCCGGCCACCCGGGCATATAAAAAGAACATGAAATAACGGTCAATATTCAAAAAATGGGGAAAGTATGAAATCGATGATGATCGCAGGCCTGACCGTGGCGGGAATGGCTATTGCAGGAAATGCAGTAGCAACCGACATGCCTCCGCTGGCCAGGAAGAACAACTGTGTCGCCTGTCACTCGGTCGACAAGAAGATTGTCGGGCCGGCCTGGATGGATGTATCAAAGAAATACAGGAACGCGACCACTTATACCTACAAGGGAACTGAATATCCCTTGCAGGAAGGACTGTTCATGAAAGTCTCCCGGGGCGGCTCGGGCAATTGGGGCTCTGTACCCATGCCCGGAAACGCTCCAGCGGTAAAAGATGCCGACATCAGGGAACTGGTCCAGTTCGTATTGAGTCTGGCCAGGTAGGAACAGGCGGCGATTTGCCGGCGCTGTCCTGTCATTGCCCCGAAGTCATTCCCATTTGAATACATACGCACCGATCGCGATGAAGATCGCGCTCGTCAGCGCGAGCACCCAGACATGAGGCATCACCTGGGATAGCGTGGCGCCTTCGTTCATGATTGCGCGTGTTGCTGAAATCAGGTGAGTCAACGGAAAGACCAGCGCCACCTTTTGCACCCAGACTTGCGCGCCTTCCAGTGAGAACCAGGCGCCTGACAACAGCATCATCGGCCAGGTCACGATATTGAGCATGCCGCCGGCCAGTTCCTCGCTGGCAGTATGTGCCGCGATCAGCAAGCCGATGGAGATCATGCTCATCGCCCCCAGCGCCGTCACGAATAGCAGCGTCCAATAGGATCCCTGCATGTTGAATCCGATGAAGAGATTGCATCCGGCGTACACGATCGCGGTGATGACCATGATCAACAGCAAACGCGAGACCAGCTGGGCAAACAGGAACTGGAAAGCTCCCAGCGGCGTCGCCTTCAGGCGTTTCAGGAAGCCGTTCTTGCGGTAGCGTACGATCACGAAGCCCACGCCGAAAAGGCAGGCGAACATCATGTTCATGCCCAGGATGCCGGGCAGGAACCAGTCGACATAGCGTATCTCGGCGCCTTCGACAGTCTGCCTTTCGAATCGCTTTCCTTCGGCGCCCCAGATGATGCGTTCCAGCAGGTAGCCATTGGGCGAACTTGAATTGATCCAGTATTTCGGCGCGCTGCTGACATCGATCAGCATGTCCATCTGATGATGCTTCACCTTGCCGATGGCCGCATCGAGGTCATCGTACGGAATGAACTGGATGTATTTTGTCGATTGCAGCGTGGGCGCGGCGCTGTGCAACTTTTCGTTGCCGCCCACGACGCCGATCTTGTAGATCTCCTTGTTGCTGCCGGAAAAAGTGAACGCCAGCCCGATCACCAGCATGAACGGCATCGCGAGGTTCCACGCCAATGCGGAGCGATCGCGCAGGAACTCCATGTTGCGGGCGTGCAATACGGCCAGGAATTTCTTCATGTACTGAGCTTCTTTCCGGTCACATTGATGAACAGGTCTTCCAGGGTCCAGGCGCGAATGCGCAAGCGATCCAGATTGATGCCATTCTCCATCAGCTGCTGCAGGGTATGGTGCAGGCGATTGGTCCTGATCTCCAGCATATCTCCCGCCTGCACCGCATTCAGCCCCAGTTCGCCGAGCCTGTCTCCCGAATCGGCGTTCGGTATCTGCAGCACCACATCGCCAAAATGCTCGGACAGCAATTGTGCCGGAGTGCCCCGGGAGACGATCCGCCCCTTGTCCATGATGGCGATCTCGTCGCACAGTGCATACGCCTCTTCCATATAGTGCGTGGTCAGCACGATGGTCTTCGCACGGGACTTCACCAGTTTGACCAGTTCCCAGAAGTTGCGCCTGGCCTGCGGATCCAGCCCGGTCGTGGGCTCGTCCAGGAAGATCAGGTCCGGATCGTTGATCAGAGCCAACGCGAGCAAAAGGCGCTGGCGCTGGCCGCCGGAGATCTTGCGCGTGTCGCGCTCCAGGATGTCCGCCAGCGAACACAGTTCGATCAACTCGGGTATGGGCATGGTTTGCTGATAGAGCTGCTCGAACAATTCCAGCGTCTCGCGCACGGTCAGGAACTCCTGCAGCGCCGTGTGCTGGAACTGGATGCCCACCTCTTCGCGATAACGCGTGCCCAGCGGCTCGCCTTTGTACAGCACTGAGCCGCTGGTCGGGAGATGGATGCCTTCCAGTATCTCGATGGTCGTGGTCTTGCCTGCCCCGTTGGGGCCGAGCAAACCAAAGCAGATCCCCTTCGGGATGGACAGGTCGATCCCGTCCACGGCCCGGACGCCGGGGTATTGCTTGACCAGATCTGTGGCAATGATGATGGGAGAAGTCATACGCGGGCCATCTCTGTAGTAAGGCTATTCGACGCCTGAAACGCGCCGATACGACTCGCACTTTACAATGATTGACGCCCGATACGAAGAGAATACTGCATGGTCGACGAGAGCGGATTCCCGGCCCGGTTCGAACATGAGTTGCCGATCAGGGTTTCCGCGGCGTCTTCGCGGAACGCTCGCTTTTTTCACGCTGCAACCGGGCCAGCTTTTCGGCCTTCTCGATCTTGATGGTCAGCGCTTTCTGCACCAATGCATGGAAATCGACCAGGTTATGCCGGGGAAAATCGTTCAGCTCGCCGTAATCCTGAAAGAATTCCGCGATCCACACTGAATCCAGTTCGGCCCTTCCTGTCTCCTGCCAATATTCCGTGGCAGCCAGGTCGATATAGTCGGTTTTCCTGCCCATCGCTCCTCCCGATGACTATTTACTGCATCGTGCCGAGCAGCATCTTGGTACCGATGACGTAAAGCAAGGCAGCGAATATCTTCTTGAGCGTTGCCACCGGCAGCTTATGGGCGGCCCTGGCGCCCAGCGGCGCGAACAGCACGCTGGCCACCACAAGGCCGGCCAGGGAAGGAAGATGGACAAAGCCGAAGCACCAGTCCGGCAGGTTACGGGTGGACCACCCGTTCAGCACGTAGCCCATGGTTCCCGCGGCCGCGATGGGAAATCCTATCGCGGCCGAAGTGCCGATGGCATTGTGCATCTTGACGTTGCTCCAGGTCATGAAAGGTACGGACATGGCGCCGCCGCCGATGCCCACAAAGCTCGAGACGAAACCGATGACGCCGCCCGCGGCGACCATGCCGCCGGTACCGGGAAGCTGGCGCGCCGGCTTGGGCCTGATGTTGAGCAGCAACTGCGTTGCCACGTAGAACAGGAACACGATAAAGAAGCCCTTGAGCAGACCCGCAGGAAGTTTCGCGGCGATAAAGGTGCCTATCAGCGTGCCCAGCAGTATGCCCGGCGTGATGTGCTTGACGATGCGCCAGTTGACCGCCCCGTGTTCGTGATGAACGCGCAGGCTGGATACCGACGTGAACATGATGCTGGCAAGCGAGGTGCCGACCGCGATATGGATCATATGGTCGGCCGGAAAATGCTGTGCTGCAAAGATGAACATCAGGATCGGTATGATCACGACCCCGCCCCCGACCCCCAGCAGCCCGGCCAGAAACCCGGCAACGCTGCCGGCCGCAATATAAAGCAGAATGAATTCCCAACTGACCATCGACTGACTCCCTGTGCAGAGGAACTTGCACAGTTCATCTGCGACTCAAAATTATCTCCCCGCCCCTACTGCAGCCAATCCGCCAGCGCCCTGTAATCGCGGAAATCCCCGACGGCATGTGCGGCGATCTGCGGATGCTCCGCCCCGACCAGCTTGGCCAGGTCGTTTCCCGGTCCGAGCTCGATCGCTCTGTCGACACCGGATTCCGCCAGCGCCTCCATGCACCCGTCCCATCGGATGGTCGTGGCGATCTGGCGCGACAGCGCATCGATCGCCGCGTCGCGCGAACGCACCGGCATCGCATCGACAGCACCCAGGACGGCTGTTCGAGGTGCGGCGATGGAACTTGCCTCGAGGAAGTCGCGGAACGCATCGGCGGCCTGCGCAAGATAGTGACTGTGGGCGGGAACGGTGACGGGCAACCGCACCAGCCCCGGATTCAATGCGTTCAGGTCGGCGACAAAACGCGTGATCGCTGCGCCGGGCCCGGCGTAGACCTCTTCGCCGTTTCGGCGCTTGATGGCGACATCCAGGCCATGTTCGGCGATCGCGCGGTCGCGCGCAGCCAACGCGGCAGGAGAGACCCTTCCGCGCCATAGCACCATGCAGCCATCCCCGGCATTGACACCGGCGGCTGCTTCATCCATCAGCCGCGCCCGCTCCCGCACCAGCCTGAAAGTCTCGCTCGCGGAAAGCGCACCGGCAACGTGGTAGGCGATCAATTCGCCCAGCGAATATCCGGCGACCATACCGGTCTCCGGCAGTAGCGGAGCGATCCGCGCCCAGGTCGCGACCTGGTAATAAGCGATGGCAAATTGCGCATTCGGGTTGAGGAATATCTGCCTGTCGTCGAGCGCGCGCCACCATTGCGCGATGTCCTGCCCAAGGACTGCGCTTGCCGCCTGGCGGACGGGTTCGCATTCGGGTGCGACG
>JAJXTT010000138.1 GCA_021783525.1 Pseudomonadota bacterium | reverse complement strand
GCAGCGTGCGGTATCTCGTAGTTGATCACCATCGGCAGGCTGTCGATATCCAATCCGCGCGCGGCCACATCGGTGGCGATCAGCACGGCGATCTTGCCCTGCTTGAAAGCGTCCAGCGCCTGCATGCGCTCCAGCTGGCTCTTGTCGCCGTGGATGGCATCGGCGGAGACGCCTTCGCGCTGCAACTGTTTGGCCAGACGGCTGGCGGTCAGTTTGGTCTTGGTGAACACGATGGCTTGTTTCGCATCGTCGCCGCGCAATAATTGCGCAAGCAGTTGATGCTTGTCCGCGTGATCGACCAGATAGACCTTTTGCGTGATGTTCTCGGCCGAAGCGTTGCTGCGCGCGACTTCGATCAGGGTCGGGTAGTTCATGAAATCTTCGGAGAGCTTCTTGATCTCGTTCGAGAAGGTGGCGGAGAACATCAGGCTCTGGCGCTGCCGCGGCAACAGCGCAAGAATGCGCTTCAACGCCGGCATGAAGCCCATGTCCAGCATGCGGTCCGCTTCGTCCAGCACCAGCATCTGCACCAGATTCAGTTGCACGGTCTTTTGCTCGATGTGATCCAGCAAACGCCCCGGCGTCGCCACCAGGATCTCCACGCCGGTCTTCAGGTGCGGCGTCTGGGTCTTGATATCCACTCCCCCGAACACCACCAGCGAACGCAGGTTGGTATGCTTCGCGTAAGTTTTGACGCTCTCTTCCACCTGGATCGCCAGTTCTCGCGTCGGCACCAGGATCAGGGCGCGCACCGGATGCTTTGCCGGAGATGTACTTGAGCTGGCGTGGGGCAGCAGTTTCTGCAGCATGGGCAGCGCGAACGCGGCGGTCTTGCCCGTGCCGGTCTGTGCGCCCGCCATCAGGTCATGACCTTCCAGCACCACCGGGATGGCTTGGGCTTGAACCGGGGTGGGTGTGGTGTAACCGGATTCGGTGAGTGCCCTGAGGATTGGGGGCGCCAGCTTCAGATCGGCAAAACTTACTGTGTTCAATGTATCGTTCTCTTCGTATTATTCGGGGGCTTTAGTGGCCATATTATACGCTCCTGCGCCGAGACCGGCCGGGGCAGCCGTAAAGCCCTATAATCGCCTGCCATAACAATACCTTCCGATACATGACTTCCAGCAACCTTTCGCCGTCCCCCGCAGTCGCCGTCATAGGCGGCGGACCCGCCGGCCTGATGGCAGCCGAAGTGCTGGCACGGGGCGGCATGCGCGTCGACGTATATGACGCGATGCCCAGCCTGGGGCGCAAGTTCCTGATGGCGGGCAAAGGCGGCATGAATATCACCCATGCCGAACCGTTTGACGTCTTTCTGACCCGCTATGGCGCACGCCGCCCCGACATCGAACCGCTACTGCGCGGTTTCCCGCCCGATGCGTTGCGCGAATGGATACATGGCTTGGGCATCGGCACGTTTGTCGGCACGTCCAACCGGGTCTTTCCCGCCGACATGAAAGCCGCACCCCTGCTGCGCGCCTGGCTGCATCGCCTGCGGGAAAGCGACGTCCATTTCCATGTCCGGCATCGCTGGTGCGGATGGGACGATCAGGGCGCGTTGCGCTTCGCGACGCCGGACGGCGAATGCGCCATCGATGCCGATGCCGTGGTATTGGCCATGGGGGGAGGCAGCTGGCCGCAGCTCGGTTCGGACGGCGCATGGGTACCACTGCTGTCACAGCGAGCCATTCCGATCGCTCCGCTGTGCCCCGCCAACTGCGGTTTCGATGTCGAATGGAGCGCACACTTCCGCGAACATTTTGCCGGCGAACCCCTCAAGTCTGTCGCTGCCATTTTTGGCGACGTGCGCAGGCAAGGGGAATGCGTCATTACCGAACATGGCATCGAAGGCGGTTTGATCTATGCGCACTCCGCCGCACTGCGCAACGAGATCGAGCGCGCCGGCCACGCCACGTTGCATCTCGATCTGTTGCCCGACTGGCCGCCGCAGCGAGTACGGGACGAGGTGTCGCATCCGCGCGGCTCGCGATCGCTGTCCAGCCATCTGCAAAGCCGCCTTGGCTTGAAGGGTGTAAAAGCCAATCTGCTGCGCGAGGCATTAAGTGCGGAACAGATGCACGACGCGGCATTGCTGGCGCGGACAATCAAAGACCTGCCGCTGCGCCTCGTTGCCGCGCGCCCGCTGCACGAGGCCATCAGCACGGCTGGCGGCGTCGCTTTCGAGGCGCTGGATGAAAGACTGATGCTGAAGCAAATGCCCGGATTTTTCTGCGCGGGTGAGATGCTCGATTGGGATGCGCCTACCGGGGGATATTTGCTCAGCGCCTGTCTTGCCAGCGGCCACGCAGCAGGCAACGGGGCATTGGAATGGCTGCGATCTTCGCCGGAACCGGCGTTGTGATGCTTCCGGAATTTGGCTAAATGCACCCATGCGCTACAATGCGAAAAAGCCATCTCAAAGAGGACAGGATCATGAAGCAATATAGCAAACGCACCGCCTTTGTCCATTGGCTGATCTTCCTGCTCGTGATCGTTGCCCTTTATCTAGGCCATGAGCTGGATGCGAGCAAGAACACCGCGCAGAAGCTTTCGATGTTTCCGGTGCACTTCCTGATCGGCGACCTGGTATTGCTGCTTGTCCTGCTGCGCGTCTATTTCAGGAAAAAGGACGGTGAGCCCGCGCCGGCCAACGCAAATCCCCTCTTGAACAAGATCGCTGCGGGAACCCACGTGCTGCTTAATCTTTCGCTGATCGCCGTGACGGTTTCAGGCATGGCAACTGCAGCGACCTCCGGCGTGATCGAAGCACTGAAGAAGGGCGATCCCAATCTGATCCCGGATTTCGGGAAGGTCGACGCCAAGGAATTCCACGAACTGTTCATCGGCATCATGCTGTTGCTGGTTGCGTTCCATGTCGCCGCCGCGCTGTACCACCAGTTCGTCTTGAAAGACAATCTGCTGCGCCGCATCATGGTCCGGCGTTTCTAGAATCCGTCGCGCTCATTTGATACCGGGCGGCAAGTTCACCGCCCCCTGTAACCTGGATACTTCAATGCTCAAGCACCTCCACATCACATGTGTGGCTCTCAGCTACTCCCTGTTTTTTCTGCGGGGGATATGGATGTTGCACGACTCTTCCTTGCTGCAACAGCGATGGGTCAAGATCGCACCGCATATGGTCGACACCTTGCTGCTGGCAAGCGCCATCGCACTGGCTTGGCAACTCGGGATTTCGCCGCTCGCCGCTCCCTGGCTGGGAGCCAAGATCGTCGCCCTGCTGTTCTATATCGTCATCGGTGCTTACGCGCTGAAACGCGGCAGGACGAAGCGTATCCGGCTCATTGCCTGGCTGGCGGCACAGATGGTGTTCTTTTACATCGTGAGCGTGGCCGTGACACACGACCCGGCTCCTTGGCAAACTCTAACAGGAAATATCAGATGAAGATTCCGGCGCGCTACAGCAACCTGCTTTTCGGGGGCATGCTTTCCATCATCATGGTCACCATCATTTCGGGCACGGTGACGCTCATCAATCAGGGGTATGACGCGCATTTCTTCACGCGCTGGTTCAGGGGGTTCATCACGGCATGGCCCGTCGCCTTTCCTTCCGTGCTGGTGGTCGCGCCTTTCGTGCGGCGTGTGGTATCCCGGATCACCGTGTGATCAGCGTTTCTTCCAGCCGACCAGAACAGAAAACAGCCCCAGCAACACGAACCAGACCAGCGACCATTCCGGGATGCCGAGCGTCAGGAACGTCCATCCCTTGGCTGCACATTCGCCTGAGCCGTGCATCAGTTCCTGCCACACCTCGGACATCGGGAAGTGCTTCAGCATGAAATCCAGACCGGGACCGCATGCCGGGACCTGGTCTTTGGGCAGATGCTGTATCCAGATATGCCGCGAAGCGACTGCCACGCCGCCCAGGGCAAAGAGGGCTATCAGGATCGAAAATGTCCGGCTTGCGATCGTCCCTGCATTGAGCAGGGCGGCAACGAAGAAAAGCGCACCGATGGCAATGAAGATGACCCGCTGCACCATGCATAACGGGCACGGATCCTGATGCAGCGCATATTGCAGATAGAGCGCCGAACAGAACAGGGCGGCCACGATCAATGCGCCGATCAGGTACAGCCAGCGCCTGGATAAGCTGTCCCAGATCTTCAGCATGTCATTCTGCCTCGTCCATCCATGCGGTCTGGATGGCTTCGAGCACCTTTTCGCCGCCGCGGCTGTGGTCGTCGTCGAAGCCGTCAAGGTCGACGACAAAGTTGTGCAGATCGACGAAGCGCACCTTGCTCGGGTCGATGTCCGGGTGTTTCTCAGCCAGGGCGATCGCGATATCCCTCACGTCGATCCATTTCATTTTGAATGTCCTTCCATAATAATGATCCGCACAGCGACCGAACGTACCCCTCTCCTCATGGGAGAGGGGGAACGGGGGTGAGGGAAAGGAACATGGCGCAGACAGTTCATTTGTTGTGCTGGCCTGCGCCATGTTCCTTCGCCATGTTGATGGTGTACTTGGGGATCTCGACCACCAGGTCCTGCTTGCCGACCAGGGCCTGGCAACTCAGTCTCGAATTGGCTTCCAGCCCCCATGCCTTGTCCAGCAGGTCTTCTTCCTGGTCAGTCGCTTCCGCGAGGCTGTTGAAGCCTTCGCGCACGATCACGTGGCAGGTGGTGCAGGCGCAGGATTTTTCGCAGGCATGTTCGATTTCGATGTTGTGCGCCAGCAACGCATCGCAAATGGAGGTGCCAGGTTCGGCCTCGAACAGTGCGCCCTTGGGGCACAATTCCACATGCGGCAAGACAATGATCTGGGTCATATCAGTCCTCGAGCTCCGACAATTTGTGCCCCGCCAGGGCATGTTTCACGCTTTGATCCATGCGGAGTTGCGCGAATTCGGTTGAGGCGGCGTTCAATGCCTCTACGGCACGCTTGATAGCCTGCTGGTCCTGCCCCTCAAGCACGGCGCGCAACGCATCCATGCTGCTGCGGATGCGCGTACGCGAGATTTCATCCAGCAACGCGTCCCCGTCCTCTTGCAGGGCATTCTGCACGGCCTCCAGCAATTGCGCCGCTTCGGTCTGCAGTTCGCGCAATGCGCGGGCAACCATGTCATCGCGCGCATGCCGGGCCGAGTCTTGCAGCATGCGGGTGATCTCCTCGTCGCTCAGGCCATATGAAGGCTTGACCACGATGCTGGCCTCCGTTCCGCTGGCCATCTCGCGCGCCGAAACGCTGAGCAGTCCGTCGGCATCCACCTGGAAGGTGACGCGGATACGCGCCGAGCCGGCCACCATGGCCGGGATGCCGCGCAGCTCGAACTTCGCCAGCGAACGGCAATCGCTCACCAGTTCGCGTTCGCCCTGCACCACATGGATGCTCATCGCGGTCTGCCCGTCCTTGTAGGTCGTGAATTCCTGCGCGCGTGCGCTGGGTATCGTGCTGTTGCGCGGGATGATCTTCTCCACCAGTCCGCCCATCGTCTCGATGCCCAGGCTGAGCGGGATCACGTCCAGCAGCAGCCAGTCGTCCGCCGTGCGGTTGCCCGCCAGCACGTTAGCCTGGATGGCGGCGCCCAGCGCCACGACCTTGTCCGGATCCAGATTGTTCAGGGGCGCCTGTCCGAAGAATTCGCCC
>JAJXTT010000137.1 GCA_021783525.1 Pseudomonadota bacterium | reverse complement strand
GGTTGTTGCCGCCGAAGCCGGTCACTGCCCCTGTCACCGCAACTTCGTCTGTTGTGCCCGCGCAGCCCGCAAGCAGTCCCGTCGATATCATTCAATTGACTGCCCCCCTGGGAAGGCGTAGTGCCGCACCCGCACCTGCAGCGATCGATCAGGTATCCGCCCCGGTCGACGTGCAAAGCAGATAGGCGAGCTTTGTCCATGTGCCCGATAAGGTCCGAAGCTCGCAAGCATTCGAGTTTGCGCAGTGTTGCGCATCAGGCCGGAATTGACGAGAATAGCCGGCATGGATAAGACATTCAAACTTCGCGCTTTTACCGACGCCGCCAGGAACGATGTCGCGAGAAGCCATCTTGCTGAAGAAAGCAGGGCGCAACAACTTGCCAAGAAGGATGCGCTGCTGGAAGAAGAACGCAGCAAGTCGCTCGAACTGCTGAAAACCATCGTGCAGTTGCGCGAGAGCCTCAAGCAGGAACAGGCAAAGTCTGCCGAACTGCAAGCCCGGTTAAACAAGCTGGATGAAGTGGAAGAGAACCAGCTTGTCAGGAAGAACATCCAGCTCGAAGAAGAGAAGAAAAAAGCGCTCGAATACCTGAAGATGATCGAGCAACTCAGGGAAAGCACCAGGCAAGAGCAGGAAAAGAGCGCCGAGATGGCCAGGAAGATGGCCGAGCAGCAGGCTCAACTGGGCAAGTTGGCCACGGCGGAAGAGAACCAGCTCGCCAGGAAGAATGCGCAGCTTGAAGAAGAAAAACAGAAGCTGATCGAATACATGAAGATGGTCGAGCAGCTCCGGGAAAACGCCAGGCAGGACCAGGAGAAGAAGGTCGAGATGGCCAACAAGCTGGCCGTGCTGGAAACCAAGGTAAAAGAACTTTCCGTCGTGCTGGCCAAGATATCAAGTCTTGCCACGGGCGGTAAGCTGGATAGCATAGTCTGATCCGGCCAGCGTGCAATCTCCGTCGGCTATTGGTTGCCGATCCAGAAATCGTATCCCGCACTCAAGAACTCATCGTGGGGAATGTAATGCGAGCCGTCGCACGAAAAAGTGAGACCGACGATGCCGTTGAACAGATTCAGGGTGCCTGAACGCAGGTAGAACATCTCATCCATGTATCGCAACTTGCGAAACAGATCCAGGACGGCGCGTATGCGGTCGCGCGGCACCAGCGCATCATCCGGATAGGGCGTTCTGGGGTAAGCGAGGCAGATATCCGGATCGTTCAAAGCGTCGATGTCGAGCAGGCGGTAACGATAAGGGTCTTCCATCACCCAGATGACGGCACGGCTGCTGGAGAAGTGCAGGATCACATGGTAAATGCCGTGGTAGACCATCAACTCCTCGATCACCCCCAGCACGGTATCGATATGCTGGTCCATCGCGCTTTCCGCCCGGTTCTGGTGAAAGACCGTGTCGCGAATGGAAGGGTCTCCCTTGAGCTGCCGCCAGAATACCGGCTCGTCGTACAGCCTGCGCGTCAGCGGGAGATCGCGCAGGTCGAAATCGGTGCCGATGAATCCCAGCACCGTGCCCGACCGATCGCGCACGATCTGCACGGCAGTCAGCGAAGGACGGCGTCCGAGCAGGCTGATGTAGGCTTCCGAAAGCAGGGTGCCCTCGACAGGCAGCACTGTGCTCATGTAGGGGCGCCGCGAACGATCCCGGCCGAACGACGCAGGCGCCAATCCGTCGGCGCTGACATTGCTGCTGATCTGGATCGCGCGCGTATCCAGCGCATAAAGCGATTTGCCGAAAGGGAGTGTCTTCAGACCATCGCTCAGCACCAGATCGAGTTTTGCGCGATCGGACCATACCGGGTAACAGCGCGCCGCAAGTTGCTGCAGCGGCTCCTGCATGATCTGCAACAGCTCCGTGCGTTGCTGCGCAATGCTTTCCTGCAATGTATCTTTTGCCTGGGGCATCACAACATCTCGACGACCCATTTCGTCACCGTTCCCGTCGCATGGGCGCACTGCTGGCCGCGGGCCTTGTCGAACGCCTTGTATTCCTCGGCGTTCCACATGTCGTACGTGCGCCCCGTGAACTGCTGCTGCAACTGCTGGCAGGTGACGCCGCCGAACTCCTGGCGGAAACGCTCGGTGAGTTCCTTCGCCTTCCTGAAGTTATTGATGTGACGCCCGCTGTCCAGCTTGTCTCGGTCGCGGCCATACTTCGCGCTCAATGCCATCAGCCCGCCCGTGAGCGCGCCGCATACGCCTTCGCCGAGCAGGCCGCCGCCGCCCGAAAGACCGTGGCTGGCCTTCACCGTCTGGTCTTCGACGATACCGACGGTTTCCTGCACGGTCGCCAGCACGCACTGCGGGCAGCAGCCGTAGGCCAGCTCGTATCTGAGGGCTTTCGCGTAGGCCTGTTCGCCGGGCGTGCCTGTTTGCTCCATATCCATGATCGACTCCTTTAATATTAGAAATTACTAATATTATGGTACGTCTAACCCGACCTGTCCGCAATGGACGGTCCCGGCATTCTTGCAGCGCGGAAACAGGTTACGGCACAGAAATGAAGGGAATATGTCAGGCTCGACCTGTCAGTCGTTCTGGCTCGCCGGATGTCCCGGCAGGGCGGGGCAGGCGTCAGACTGTGGAGCGCCTGTTCATGGGCATTGCGGGATGGTTGCAGATCGCAGGAACCTGACGTTCTCGATCGCTTCCTCCGGCGCGGAATCGAGGATAACGCCCGGAATCGTGGTGCGTTCCACATCGTTCGCGCGTTCGCCGATCTGCTCGACGGAGCTCGTACCCACCAGTGCGACTTGCGGGTTCCACTCCGCACACAACACTTCATCGCCGTACTCTTCAAGCATGAGCGCATCATGCTCGGTATCGCATCCGTCCTTGTTCATTGCGATGGTAGCCATGGCACACCTCCTTGCAGGGCGCAGCAACTCCCGCCCTGCATACAAGCTAGCCGATTGTGCGCATGAAATATATACGTATAAACCGGTATTCCGGCGATAGCCGTTACGGTAGAGATATTGGTGTCGTCCGAGCAGAGCCGTCTGTACGACGGGTGTAGCGCGGCGGCCATAGATCCGTTATTCGCTAGGGGGCGCAGTATGCGATCTTTTCACCGACAGGCTGCGATCGCTTTTCTCCGGCAAGCACCCAGTCTGCGTCGAGCGATCGTATGGGAACCTCGACGTCGGCGGGAATACGGCCGGACAATTGCAGCGCGAGATAGCGCAGGCAGCTGACGCGCAGGAATGAACTGAAATTGGTGCAGTCGCCGCCGGAATCGGCCAGTTCTTCGTACAGGCGGGTGACGAGTTGCGCGATGCTCAGGCCATCGCGCCTGCCGATCTCTTCCAGGACCTGCCAGAACTGGTTCTCCAGACGGATGCTCGTGGCGACGCCGGAGAGCCGCAATGATCTTGAACGACAACGATACAACTCCGGGTCTGCGCTGATAAAGATTTTGCACATTGCCTAATCTCCCTGTCAGGAACAGTGGGAATGCCGCTGCATTCCCATGGGGCAATTTAGCACCGTTTCAGCAGCGAATGAAAGCATCAGAGCTCGATGCGTGTTCCCAATACCTTGAGGAACTGGCCGATCCAGGCCGGATGCGCAGGCCAGGCTGGGGCGGTGACCAGGTTGCCGTCGGTCACCGCGGCGTCGATCGCGATCTCGGCGAACTTCCCCTCGGCCAGCACGACTTCGGGGCTGCAGGCCGGATAGGCCGAGCAACGCTTGCCCTTGAGCACGCCGGCAGCCGCCAGGATCTGCGCGCCGTGACAGATCGCCGCGACCGGTTTGTTGGCGCTGAAGAAGTGGCGCACGATATCCAGCACCCGCGGATTCAGGCGCAGATACTCCGGCGCGCGGCCGCCGGGTATCACCAGCGCATCGTAGGACTCCGCCTTGATGTCGGCGAACGTCGCGTTGAGCCCGAAGTTGTGCCCGCGCTTTTCCGAATAAGTCTGTTGACCTTCAAAATCATGGATCGCTGTGGCGACGCTATCGCCCGCCTTCTTGTCCGGGCACACCGCATGCACGGTGTGGCCGACTGCGAGCAGCGCCTGGAACGGAACCATCACCTCATAATCCTCGACGAAATCACCGACCAGCATCAATATTTTTTTGGCAGCCATGTTTCTCTCCTTGTTGTGGGGGCATGTACCTTCATGCCGAGGATCCATTCTTGCAGCAATCGGCAAAAGGCGGGTGGTAACCGGCTAACGCAAGCTGAAAAATCAGGCATCCCGGCAAAGACGGGCGGATTCAGGTGGAACGAGGCTGGATCGATGGAACATCATGGACGGGAATTGGTTGCAGGGCGGCTCGCGAGGGTGACGAGGACAAATCGTCCGGGGACAACTGGATGTTTGCAGGCGGGAATCTGGCGTCTGTGCTTCAAGGGACCGGGAATGATCGCGTGCGCGATCAAGACATACAAATACCATTGCGGAGCCAAATCCCTTGGCCCGTTTCTGAGCTTCTCGCTATCAGCACTCGAGCTCGTACATCTTTTTCAGAAAGACATCCACATCGACACTCGCCAGATCGGCCGTCAGGTTGACGTGTCTGTTCATCTGCACAACGGGAGCGTCGCCCACCAGCGTGAGTTGCGGATTCCATCCCGCACACATCACCTCGTCGCCGTACTCTTCGATCGCGGGGACTGCATGCTCGATATCGCTTCCGTCCATTTCCATCACGAGGGTACTCATTTTATTTCTCCTTGCCGGGGCATCAGCTCGACCCCTGCATATAAGCTACCGGAACACGCCAGCGAAAGATATAAGTACAAGCTCGTATCCCGTCGGCAACCGAAACGGCCATCACTTAGCAAAATTGGCAGCACGCACTTCACTTAACGTGCCTGGCTAGTATATGGATGACAGGCAAAGGATGAATGGCCCCAATGGGCTATTTGAAGCTGACTCTTTCTGTTCACTCCGTAGAAGTCATTGGGGTGGCTGACGGGTGCGCGAACGGCGGCTACGGTACGGGAAATTCTCGGCCAACCAGAGATCGTCAGCCGGCCATTTGGGCCAGCTTGCACACGGTGTTCCAGTTGCGCCCGCTGGCTGCAACGCCCAGCAACTTTTCCGCGCGTGCGGCGGCGCCTCATTCAGAAAGAGCAGACGGAGGGATTTGGGATCAGCCTCCGCTTCCGGGTAAGGATTATCCGCCATCGCCTTGCGCAACTCAGCCGCATCGAGCAGCAGCACATGCGAAAAAAAGTCGCAGGTCGGGTTAGCGTAGCGTAACCCGACATGAATTCGAAAGAACGGCGGGTCACACTCGCAAGGAGCAAGCCGTGGTTGTATGGGGCTGAAGCCCCGACAACACACGCGCCGCGATGAAACCGCTAACGCGATCTACAGGCTTGAATGCCTCCCCGATCATTTCCCGTCTCAATCAGGCACAATAGGGCAAGGGTGCATGCTGTAGCGGGATGAACAGAGCAACAATGCGGGGAGAACAGGCAATGAAATATCGGCACTACAAGGGTGGCGTCTACGAGATCGTCTGCGAGGCGAAGCTCGAGGCCGACCCCGACGTCATCATGATGGTCTACAGGTCCGAAGAAGGCCTGATCTGGACGCGCCCCAAGGCGGCCTTTTTCGAGCAAGTGCAACACCAGGGCCAAACCG
>JAJXTT010000136.1 GCA_021783525.1 Pseudomonadota bacterium | reverse complement strand
ACGTATGCCTGATCGGCGGCGCTCTGTGGCTCGCCCCGCTTTTCGACCAGCCGATCATCGGCTTGGCCTGGGCCTGGTTCATCGCGGGCTTTGTGCAACTGGCCTTCCAGATTCCGTTCCTGAAGAAAATAGGCCTACTGCCCAGTCTCCGCTTCAACCTGAAAGATGAGGGAATGTGGCGCGTCATCAGGCAGATGGGGCCCGCCGTGTTCGGCGTTTCAATCGGGCAGGTCAGCCTCATCATCAACACCATCTTTGCTTCGCTCCTGATGGTGGGCAGCGTGTCCTGGCTGTATTACGCGGATCGCCTGATGGAATTCCCCTCGGGACTGCTGGGGGCAGCGCTCGGTTCCATCCTGCTGCCTTCGCTAGCCAAACACTATGCCGACAACAGCACGGAAGAATATTCCAGGTTGCTGGATTGGGGCCTGCGCCTGGTCTTCATGCTCACGCTGCCCGCCGCGCTCGCGCTGGGCATGATCGCCGTGCCTTTGCTGGCGACTTTTTTCCAGCATGGCGCGTTCGTCGCCAACGACGTGCTGATGACGCGCAACGCATTGGTGGGCTACAGCGTCGGGCTCATCGGACTCATCGCGGTGAAAGTGCTCGCCCCCGGCTTCTACGCGCGGCAGGATATCAGGACGCCAGTCAAGATAGGCATCGCGACACTGCTGGCCACGCAACTGATGAACCTGCTGTTCGTATTCGGGATGCACCTGCAACACGCCGGGTTGGCGCTTGCCATCGGCTTGGGCGCCTGTTTCAATTCACTTATCCTGTTCTATTTCCTGCGCAAACGCGGCATATACCAGCCCGAGCCGGGATGGGCGAAGTTCTTCGCCAAGCTGTGTATCGCCTTGTTCGCGCTGGCCCTGACGCTCTGGTTCGGTATGGGCAGCGAACAGCACTGGCTCACCAGCCACGGCTGGACGCGCATCATCCACCTGTCATGGCTGGTGGCGCTGGGAGTGGTGGTGTACTTTGCCGTGCTGTATGCGCTGGGTTTCCGGCTCAGGGATTTCTCCAAGCGGGGAGCCAGCTAGTTTTGGCTCTTGCCAGGTGACGAACTGAATGGGCGGTTGCCCGCCCGGTATGCAAGAATCGACACAAATATAAGAATATTTCTTTCCATCCAGGTTAGATCGGGAGTGAGCATGGCCATACAAAGAACCCAGGGATATCCCGTCTTGATCATCGGGGCCGGCCGTGGAGGCTCAGCACTGCTTGAAATGTTCCTGGAGGACAGCCTGGTCAAGGTTGTGGCCATCGCGGATACGAATCCTGACGCGCCCGGTATATTGCTTGCAAAAAAACACGGGATTCCGGCGTTTACGGTCGCTGCCGAGGCGCTGCAAGCCTGCAAGGACTATCCCGACTGCATCGTGTACAACCTGTCTCACGACGATTCGATAGCCGAAGAAGCGTTCAGGGTTTTTGGCGACAGGAGGGTGGCCAGCGGCCCCGAGGTCAAGTTGTTCTGGCAGATGGTCACCAACCTGAAGCAGATAAAAGGTGACCTGGAAAAGAGCCAGAACCAGCTGAGATCCATCATTCACAACGCCATGGATGGCATCATTACGATCAACGAGTCCGGGGAAATTCAGGCGTTCAACCCGGCCGCGGAGGAGATTTTCGGCTATACGCAGCAGGAAGCGATCGGAATGAGCCTGAACATGCTGATGCCGGAACCGGATCGAAGTGCCCATGGCATGCACCTGAACCGGTATCTGCAAACGGGCCAGACCCGGATCCTTGGCGTACGCGGGCGCGAAGTGATGGCTATCCGTAAGAGCGGAGAGCAGTTTCCGATGGAGCTGTCCGTTTCCGAAATGGTGTTGGGCGGGCATCGCTACTTCATAGGTATCCTCAGGGACATAACCGAACGGAAGCGGGCCGAGAAGAAGATCGCGCACCTGGCGCACTACGATTACCTGACCGACCTGCCGAATCGGGCAATGTTGCTGGATGTCCTCAACCATTCGATTGCCCTGGCGAAACGAAACAAGAACAAAGCTGCCGTCCTGTTTCTCGATCTTGACGGATTCAAGGGTATCAACGACACATTGGGGCACGATGCGGGAGACTTGCTGCTCAAGGGCGTTTCCGCAAGACTGAAGAAGACGATCAGGGATTCGGATACGGTAGCGAGGGTAGGCGGGGATGAATTCATCGTCGTGCTGGACAGCATCGGAACGGATGAAAATGCCGTGCAGGTGGCCAACAAGATCATCGCTGTCCTGTCGAAGGCCTTCGACCTCATGGGGCAGGCATGTCATGTGGGCGCCAGCATCGGTATTTCGCTATTCCCGGAGGACTCCGACAATCCCGTCAAGCTCGTCAAGCGGGCGGACGAGGCAATGTACCTGGCGAAGCAAAGCGGGAAAAACACCTACCGGTTCTATCGGGACGTTGCCCAAAAACGACAGGACAAATGAATAACGCGGTCTGATCTGGCGAATCGTTATCGGTTGTTCGGCAATACCCGATTCGTTCAGGTCGTCAGGTGCAATGCTGCCGATACCACATCGCGCGTAAGGTGCGGCGCAAACAGCTCGATGAAATGATAGCCGAAGCCCCGCAGATACTGGTTCCTGCGGATCGCGATGCGCGTGGTGCTGGGCTGGAACAGGTGCCCGGCGTCGATCATGCGCAGGTGCCTGTCCCGGTCCGGAATGAATGCCATCTGCGCCACAACGCCCACGCCCAGCCCCAATTCCACATAGGTCTTGATCACGTCGGCGTCGATGGCGGTGAGCGCAATGTTGGGTTCGATGCCGGCTTCCCTGAACGCCTGATTGATCTTGTTGCGGCCGGTGAACGCGAAGTCGTAAGTGATGATGGGATATTGCGCCAGCTTTTTCAGCGTCAGGCGTTTTTCCAGCAACAGCGGATGTTTGGGCGGTACGACCACGCAATGGTGCCATTCGTAGCAGGGCAGGGTGATGAGCTCGTCGTACAAGGCCAGGCTCTCGGTGGCGATGCCGATGTCCACTTCGCCGCTTAAAACCTGCTCGGCGATCTGGGTCGGGCTGCCCTGGTGCAGGCCGAGCCTGACGCCCGGGTATTCCTTCATGAACTCCTTGACCACGTGCGGCAGGGCGTAGCGTGCCTGAGTGTGGGTGGTCGCCACGGTCAGGCTGCCGCTATCCTGGGTGCGGAACTCCTGTCCGACCTGTCTCAGGTTCTCCGTTTCGTGCAACACGCGCTGGGCGATCTCCAGCACCGCCTTGCCTGGATCGGTGATGGCGACGATCCGCTTGCCGTTGCGCACGAAGATGTCGACGCCCAACTCTTCTTCCAGCAGCTTGATCTGCTTGCTCACCCCCGGTTGCGAGGTATAGAGCGCATTGGCCGCGTCCGAGATGTTCAGGCCGCAGCGCACGATCTCGTTCAGGTAACGCAACTGTTGCAGGTTCATGGCTCGCTCCGTATATGTCTTCAGGTTATAAGATATTAACATAAAAGTATTTAGCAATATAAAGAGAGCAACCTAGAATGCGTCCCATCGTAAGCATGGATATCAGGGCGGTGCGGATCAAATGGATTGGCTATTCACAATTTCCGGCTTTCTGGTCGGGCTGGTCGTCGGGGTGACCGGGGTCGGTGGCGGGTCGTTGATGACCCCGTTGCTGGTGCTGTTCTTCGGCGTCTCGCCCGCGACCGCGGTCGGCACCGACCTGCTGTATGCCTCGCTGACCAAAACGCTGGGTGGCTGGGTGCACAGCCGTAACGGTACGGTGGACTGGAAAGTCCTGGGCCTGCTGTCCCTGGGCAGCCTGCCGGCTGCATTGCTCACCATTGCGCTGCTGAAATACCTTGCGCTGGATGAGAAAACCCTGCGCAGCCTGGTGACCAGCGTACTGAGCGTCGCCTTGCTGCTGACGGCCTCGGCGTTGCTGCTAAAGGACAGTATCAGGAAGTTTGCACAGCGCAAGGACGGCGCGGTTTACGAATTGCACCACCGGCATCTGCAAGCCGCGACCGTCGCCACCGGCTTCGTCGTCGGGGCGCTGGTCGCCATCTCTTCCATCGGCGCCGGCGTGCTGGGTACGGTTGCATTGCTGTTCCTGTATCCGCGCATGGCTGCAGCCAGGGTGGTGGGGACGGATATCGCCCACGCGGTGCCGCTCACGGCTGTTGCCGGTATTGGGCACGTGGCGCTGGGTACGGTCGATTTCGTGCTGCTGGGCAGTCTGCTTCTGGGTTCGCTGCCCGGCATCTATATCGGCAGCCATCTGAGTGCAAAGGTCCCGGAAAACTTCTTGCGCCCGATCCTGGCAGCGATGCTGCTGATCGTCGGCACCCGTCTGGTTTTGAATTGAAAGGAACAAAAAATGAGCCTGAACGCACGCAACCTGTCTGACCTCGACGAGATCAGCCGCTTCGAAGAAGCGATCGACATTTTCAACGCCGGCGGTATCGATTCCGACCGCTTCACGGCGATACGTCTGCAGCAAGGCGTATATGGCCAGCGCCAGCAGGGCGTGAACATGCTTCGCATCAAGGTTCCCGGCGGCCGACTGAACGCCGTGCAACTGGAAGCGCTGGCCGATATCGCCGAGGAGTTCTCGCAGCACCAGATCGCGCATGTGACTACGCGCCAGAGCATCCAGATCCACTATGTACCCTTGATCAAAATGCCGTCGGCGATGCGTCGCCTCGCCAGCGCCGGCATGACCTCGCGCGAGGCCTGCGGCAACACCATCCGCAACATGACCGCCTGCCCGCTGGCCGGCGTCTGCCCGAAGGAGCATGTGGACGTGAATAAGCACCTGGAGGGCGCGACCTTGCACTTCTTGCGCAATCCGCTCAACCAGCAACTGCCGCGCAAGTTCAAGATATCGTTCTCCGGCTGCGAGACCGATTGCGCACAATCGCTGCTGCACGACTGCGGCGTGATCGCGGTGAGCAAGGACGGCCAGCCCGGTTTCAGGATCAGGGCCGGCGGCGGGCTCGGGCACAAGCCGCGCGAGTCCATCGTGGTCGAGGAATTCATTTCCGAGAGCGAGTTGATGTTCGCCATGGAAGCGCTGGTGTCGCTGCACAACAAGTATTCCGACCGCACCAAGCGGGCGAAATCGCGCATCAAGTTCCTGGTCGAGCGTTTCGGCGTGGAAGGCTTCCTGGAGAAATATCGCGAAGAGTTTGTGCGCACCAAACAAGCTTTGGCCGGCCAGTCCTATCCGCAAGGAGAATGGCGCACGCCGAGCGGCGATGAAGCCCCTGGACAAGGCGCCCCGCGCAAACTCTTCGCGCAACGCCAGGCCGGTTTGTTTGTGTTCCCCATCGCGCTACCTGTCGGCGACGCGAAGGCGGAACAGCTGCGCGGCCTTGCAGCCTTGTTGCAAGCGCAGGGACTGAGCGAGATCCACACCTCGCAGGACCAGAATTTTGCGGTGTTCAACGTGCCGCAGGAGAAAGTGGCGGCTTTGCGCAGCGGCATTGCGGCGCTCGGCCTGTCCGAGCCCAGGGTCGGAGACAACGTGGTGGCCTGCCCCGGCACCTCGACCTGCCGCCTGGGTATCACTTCCAGCACGGTGCTGGGCCCGCTGCTGTCCGGCGGCAAGGCCGACCTGAACATCCGCGTGTCCGGCTGCCATAACGGTTGCGCGCAGCCGGAGACGGGC
>JAJXTT010000135.1 GCA_021783525.1 Pseudomonadota bacterium | reverse complement strand
CGGCATCGGCGTGTATCTGATCAATCCGGGCTTCGTGGCCACACCACTCACTGCCGGCAACGACTTCGCCATGCCGGCGCTGATATCCGCAACGACCGCCGCGCGGGAATTGGTGCGGGGCATCGAGCGCGGGGAATTCAATATCCACTTCCCGAAACGCTTCACCAACTGGCTGCGCCTGCTCCGGCTGCTGCCCTACCGCTGGTATTTCTGGCTGATCCACAAGGTGACCGGACTATGACCCATCAGGCCGAACTCGCGCGTTTCATTCATTTCTTCGAGACGGTGTCGAAGGATAACGTCGGTACACTCGCCGAACTTTACACCGCCGACGCGTTCTTCAAGGACCCGTTCAACGAAGTGCACGGACATGCCGCCATCATAAAAATTCTGGAACATATGTTCACCCAGGTCGACGAGCCCAGGTTCGTGGTGACGCGCTTCGTCCTGCAAGGAGAAGACGCCTTCATCGTCTGGGACTTCCTGTTCCGGCTCAAGGATCGCGGACACGCCGGACAGCGCATCCACGGCGCTTCACATCTGCGTTTCGGGCCGGATCACAAAGTGAATTACCACCGAGACTACTGGGACGCCGCAGAAGAGCTTTATGAAAAGATTCCTTTACTGGGGCGCCTGATGCGATTCCTCAAGCGCAAGGTGCAGGCTTAGTGAAGCGATAAGGCCGTCATGTCGACATGCGCAACAATCCTTGCCTGCCGTCCGGACCTTACCGTTCCGAGATGGTCGGTGCCTTGCGGAAGGTGGTCTGGTCGTTCAGGCAATCGATCAGATAGCGCGCCGTGTGCAGGCGCGAGATCATCAGGGCCGGTTTCGGCTCGTTGTAGTAGCTCTCGACCAGCGTCTTGAGCTTCTTGCCGTCATTCAGGAGAGCCGCACGCACTGCGGTCCAGTCCATGCCGGACCTGCGCAGTTCGGATTCCTGCGCATCGTGGTCCTGAAAGGTATATTGCAGGTTGGTGTTGCGGATCAGCCAGCGCATGACGAACACCGCGTCGTCGAACGAATCGTTCACCCCGACCGAGCTCAGCACGACGATGCGGCGCATGCCCCGCTCTTTCATCGCCGCAAGACAGGTGCGTATCGACTGCGTCATGAACAGCGACGGACTGAGGCGCCTGGCCCACGGGTTATCCGACGTGCGGTTGTTGTTCAGCGTACTGACCACCGCGTCGCAACCTTCGATGGCATTCCGGACATCGTCTGCATTCATCGGCGAACCTTCGATCACCGTGAGCCTGTCCGACCGCGCGGTGATCGCCGCCGCGTTGCGTACCAGTGCCGACACTTCCATTCCCTGGGACAAGGCATACTCGAGGGAAAGGCGTCCGGTACGTCCGGTCGCCCCCAGCAACAGGATGCGCCCGGTCATGTCATTCCTTGGCCGCAGTATCTTCCTGCTTCCCTTTGCCGCACCAGCCGCGCATCCCGTTCTGGAATCTCTCGCGCTCTTCCGGCGTCATGTTTTCCAGGCGGTGCTGATGCCACTTGCCATCCCTGCCGCAGTGCCCCCGGAATCCGCCGAACAGTATCTTGCTCAGCAGCAGCACGCCCATCGCCTGCACATAATCAATCTCCCTGACACCGAAGAACAAGGTCGGCAGCAACCAGTTCCACAGCGCCATCACCACCCAGCCCAGCGCCGCAACACCGGCCACCACCAATAAACCTATCTTCCAGCATTTAGCCTTGCAGTTCATTTCATCTCTCCTTGAATATCCAATTCCTCATGGCCGTTCGCAGGGTGGGCAGGTTTTGGGTGCCCACGCTGCAATTCCGGACAGTTCCGCGTGGGCACCAAAACGCCCGCCCTACAAATCGAATTCGTCGTAGATCGATTGCAGGCGGGCCCGCAGGTGCAGCACTGCATATCGCTTGCGCGCCAGCAGCGTGTTCACCGCCACATTCTTTTCGGCTGCCAGTTCCTTGAAACTGCGCCCGTCCAGTTCATGGGCGATGAATACGTCGCGCTGTTCGCTGGGCAGCTCCTCAAGCGCCGCAAACAGCTCTTCCAGCAGCACTGACCGCGCATACGCCGCTTCCGGCCCGGCATCCGCCGACGGCAGCACTTCTTCCAGCCAGTGCCCGTCTTCTTCTTCGCCCGGCATTTCCGGCAACGCCACCTCGCGCTTCTTGCGGAAACGGTCGATGATGCGATTGCGCGCCACGCGGAACAGCCACGCACCCACCTGCTCTATCGGCTCGGGCAGGCGATAGGCTTCGACATACTCGAAAAACACGTCCTGCAGGATGTCCTCGGCCTCGTTCGCGTCCGGCACGCGCCGCCGGATGAAATTCCGCAGCCGCCCGCGCTCTTGCGAGATCGTCTCGGTGATGCGTTTGTCCTGTTCGGCCATCAGCGCATTCGCAGTCAGTGTCGTATCCATGCCTGTGAAGACGGATCACGCATGGAAATATTGTCGTGTTGTGGAAAAAGGCCGCAAGCGCGTTTGCCCGGCAGTCTGGAGGCGACAGGCGAACGCAATGTATCTTCAGCTTCTCTGCGACGGGAAACCCGGGATCCCCTGCAGGTATTTCTCGCCGATCAGCTTGCTCTCCGTGTGCAGGAACTCCAGGAAAGCCAATGCCACCACCGACAATTGCTTGTCTTTGGGGTAAGCCAGGTACCAGTGACGCCGTATGGGGAAGTCCTGCACGTCAAGAATGGCCAGTTCCTCGCTGTTGTGGTCCAGCGTGAGCGTATGGGCCGACAGCACGGCAATGCCCAGTCCGCCCACCACCGCCTGCTTGATTGCTTCGTTGCTGCCGAGCTCCATGCGGACTTTCAGTTTCAGTCCGCGCTCGGCGAAGAACTGTTCGGTGGCAAGGCGGATACCGGATCCGGGCTCGCGTATCAGAAAGGGTTCGTCCGCCAGGCGCTGCAGCGAGATGTTCTTTTCTGCCGCCAGCGGATGGTTGCCCGGGGCGAGCACGACCAGCGGATTCTCCAGGAACGGCTCGACCTCGATGTCCATATCTCCCGGTGGGGTGCCAAGTACATAGATGTCGTCCTGATTGTCGGCCATACGCTGCAACACCCGCTCGCGATTCGTCACCTTGAGCGATACATCGATGCCGGGAAAGCGCTGGCAAAACAGGCCGAGCAGGCGCGGAACAAAATACTTGGCAGTGGTAATGACGGCCAGCCTGAGTTTCCCCGCCTTCACCCCCTTCATCTCCGAGACCAGCATCTCGAAGCGGGAAAGCCCCTCGAAGATCTCGCGGCAGACCTTGAGCAGTTCGCGCCCAGAGTCGGTCAGGTAGATCCGCTTGCCGATCTGCTCCAGCAGGGGAAGCCCGACAATATCGGTTAATTGCTTGATTTGTATAGACACTGTCGGCTGAGTCAGGTACAGCTCTTCGGCTGCACGGGTGTAACTGAGGTTGCGCGCAACCGACTCGAACACCTTGAGCTGGCGCAATGTCGCGTTTTTCATCATGTTCGTTTACTCAATAAACCATAGATATAAGTCTATCGTTTGTATCGAAAATTACAATTATTATTTATGGTTGATCTTGTCTACAGTGGCGACACGCTCTTCCGAGCCATCGGTCTTCCATAGCGGAGGATATCTGTTCAACCTGAAAGAAGGAGATTGCAATGGCAGTCAAAACCTATAACGCCGGAGTCAAAGAATACCGGCAGACTTACTGGACGCCGGAATACACCCCGCTGGATACCGACATTCTCGCCTGTTTCAAGATCACCCCGCAGCCCGGCGTGGATCGTGAAGAAGTCGCTGCTGCGGTCGCGGCCGAATCTTCCACCGGCACCTGGACCACAGTGTGGACCGACCTGCTGACCGACCTGGATTACTACAAGGGCCGCGCCTATCGCATCGAGGACGTGCCCGGCGATGATACCTGTTTCTACGCATTCGTGGCCTACCCGATCGATCTGTTCGAGGAAGGCTCCGTCGTCAACGTGCTGACCTCGCTGGTCGGCAACGTGTTCGGCTTCAAGGCGCTGCGCGCCCTGCGTCTGGAAGACGTGCGCTTCCCCATCGCCTACGTGAAGACCTGCGGCGGTCCTCCCCAGGGCATCCAGGTCGAGCGCGACAAGATGAACAAGTACGGCCGCCCGCTGCTGGGCTGCACCATCAAGCCGAAGCTGGGTCTGTCCGCCAAGAACTACGGCCGCGCCGTGTACGAGTGCCTGCGCGGCGGCCTGGATTTCACCAAGGACGACGAGAACGTCAACAGCCAGCCGTTCATGCGCTGGCGCGACCGTTTCGAGTTCGTGCATGAAGCCACGCTGAAGGCCGAGCGCGAGACCGGCGAGCGCAAGGGCCACTACCTGAACGTGACCGCGCCGACGCCGGAAGAAATGTACAAGCGTGCCGAGTTCGCCAAGGAAATCGGCGCACCGATCATCATGCACGATTACCTGACCGGCGGCCTGACCGCCAACACCGGCCTGGCCAACTGGTGCCGCAACAACGGCATGCTGCTGCACATCCACCGCGCCATGCACGCCGTGCTGGACCGCAACCCGCACCACGGCATCCACTTCCGCGTGCTGACCAAGGTCCTGCGCCTGTCCGGCGGCGACCACCTGCACTCCGGCACCGTGGTCGGCAAACTGGAAGGCGACCGCGAAGCCACGCTGGGCTGGATCGACACCATGCGCGACGAGTTCATCAAGGAAGACCGCAGCCGCGGACTCTTCTTCGACCAGGACTGGGGTTCCATGCCCGGCGTCTTGCCGGTTGCATCAGGCGGCATCCACGTATGGCACATGCCGGCGCTGGTGACCATCTTCGGCGACGATTCCGTGCTGCAGTTCGGCGGCGGCACGCTGGGTCACCCTTGGGGCAACGCTGCCGGTGCGGCAGCCAACCGCGTCGCACTGGAAGCCTGCGTGGCAGCACGCAACCAGGGTGTGGCCGTCGAGAAGGAAGGCAAGTCCATCCTGACCGAAGCCGCCAAATCCAGCCCGGAACTGAAGATCGCCATGGAAACCTGGAAAGAGATCAAGTTCGAATTCGACACCGTCGACAAGCTGGACGTGGCCCACAAGTAATGACGTTATTCCGGACGCACTCTGGTGCGATCCGGAATCCAGAACCCAAAATTGAAAGGATGAATCATGAGTGAAGTAATGGACTACAAGTCGCGCCTGTCGGACCCTGCCAGCCGCAAGTTCGAGACATTCTCCTACCTGCCGGCAATGACCGCCGACCAGATCAAGAAACAGGTGGAGTACCTGGTTTCCAAAGGCTGGAATCCGGCTATCGAGCATATCGAGCCGGAATACCTGATGGACTCCTACTGGTACATGTGGAAACTGCCGATGTTCGGCGAAACCGACGTGAACAAGGTATTGGCCGAAGCGGAAGCCTGCCACAAGGCCAATCCCAACAACCACGTGCGCCTGATCGGTTATAACAATTTCAACCAGTCCCAGGGCGCGGCCATGGTGATCTTCCGCGGCAAGACGGTTTGATGCAGTTGACTCCTGCCGCGCCGGTTCGGGCGGCAGGATTTTTTGCCGCGACCGGCGGTGTTTCGCATATGGACACAAGCGTCTGCAAGAACGGCCGCTTCTGCCTTTGTGTTGAACGATAGACGGAGACAAGAATGAGCGACATCATCCAGCAGTACCGTATCGAAAAGGAACCCTATTACCGCGCCGTTTCGGACGAGGTGGAACTGTTCGAGGCT
>JAJXTT010000134.1 GCA_021783525.1 Pseudomonadota bacterium | reverse complement strand
AGCAGTTTCATCGCTTCGATGATGCACAGCGTGTCGCCCTCGTTCACGCTCTGGCCGATGTCGACGAAAGCATTGGCGCCCGGAGACGGGGAGCGGTAAAAGCTGCCCACCATCGGCGATTTGACGACATGGCCTTCCGGGGCGGCCGGGGCGGCAGGTGCCGCGGCGACGGGTGCGGCAGCCGGAGCTGGTGCGGCCTGGGGAGCTGCAGCATAGTATTGCTGCATGGGTGCGGCGACGGAACTCGAGCGCGAAATGCGTACGTGCTCTTCACCTTCTGTCAGTTCCAGCTCGGCGATGCCCGAGTTCTCGACCAGTTCGATCAGTGTTTTCAGCTTGCGCAGATCCATGTTTTAGCTCCTTACAGAATGTTGTAATGCGAATTGCAGTGCGAGTTCATAGCCTGTTGCTCCCAAGCCGCTGATGACGCCGACCGCGATATCGGAAAAATAGGACTCTTTTCGGAACGCTTCGCGGGCGTACACGTTGGATAGATGTACCTCGACGAACGGGATGGACACCGCTGCCAGGGCATCGCGTATCGCCACGCTGGTATGCGTGAACGCCGCCGGATTGATGATGATGAAGTCGGTACCGTCGGTGCGCGCCAGTTGCACCCGGTCTACCAGGGCCGCTTCGGCATTGCTTTGGAAATAGGCCAGTTTTGCGCTCTTTGCCTGCGCTAGTGCAGACAACTTGACATTAATTTCGTCCAACGTGACACGGCCATACACTTCCGGCTCGCGCGTGCCGAGCAGGTTCAGATTGGGGCCGTGTAGTACCAGGATATTCTTCATGGGGAGCGGAGTTTGCCGAAAATGGGAGAGTTTGTCTACCTTTTCGGGGGAATTGGGAAAAAACGGCCTGTGGACAGGGAGTTAAATTTCCACGCAGAAACAGGCAGGCGGATCAGTGGCTGGAATGGCGGGAAAGAGACGGGTAGTGCCCAAAACTCAGGCCAAAACCGTCTCTTTGGCCAATGCTGACATCGCCGAAAACGCCTCGGCTCGTTCGCGCCGGAAATCCAGCTTGAATCCGGTTTACAGTCCCGCACCCTTCAGCGACTGCAGGAATTGCGGCGCATCCTGATAGCCGGTCACGCGGAAGTCGGCCTGTTCCTTGCCGTCCGCCGCGAAAAACAGGGTCGCAGGCGGTCCGAAGAGCTGGAACCGTTGCAGCAGGGTCTTGTCGGCGGCATCGTTGGCGGTCACGTCGGCCTGCAGCAGCACCGCGTTCTTCAGCCGGGCTTGCACCCCGGCATCGCTGAAGGTCAGGCGTTCCATCTCTTTGCAGGAGACGCACCAGTCGGCATAGAAATCCAGCATCACCGTCTTGCCTTTGGCCGCCGCAATCCTGGCATCCAGGTCCGCGCCGGTCTTGATGCGGTCGAACTGCAGGCTGGCAGGCACTTCGGCAGAAGCACGTCCAATGTTGCCCAGCGGGCGCAGGATATCGCGTGCTCCGGACAATGCGCCGACCAGGAAGGCCACACCAAGCAAGAGGGCAAATATGCCGACGCTTTTGCCGACCTTGTGCCAGCCGAGCGCGGTGTGCGGCAGCGGATCGAGGGCGTGCAGGAAGATGGCGGCGAAGATCAGCAGCGCCGCCCATAGCAGCATTTGCGCACTGACCGGGATGACGGGCGAAACGATCCAGATCGCCATCGCCAGCATCATCACGCCGAAGAAACGCTTTACGGCTTCCATCCAGGCGCCCGCCCTGGGCAGCAACGCGCCGGCTGAAGTGCCGATAAGCAACAGCGGCGCGCCCATGCCCAGCGCCAGGACGAACAATGCCGTTCCACCCAGGACCGCATCGTGCGTCTGACTTATATATAGCAGCGCGCCAGCCAGGGGGGCGGCAACGCACGGCCCCATGATGACCGCTGACAGCGCACCCATCGCGAATACGCCGGAGAGATGGCCGCCGTGCAATTTGTTGCTGGTGTCGGACAGCTTGCTTTGCAGCGCGGTGGGCAGCTGCAATTCATAGAGTCCGAACATGGCCAGCGACAGCAGCACAAAGATCGCTGCAAAGCCGCCGAGTACCCAGGGAGTCTGCAGCGCGCTGGAGATCAGGTTGCCGGAATAGCCCGCTGCGATCCCCGCAATCGCATAGGTGATCGCCATGCCCAGCACGTAAGCCAGCGACAGGATGAAGGCATGAACATGGGTGATCTTGTGCCCGCGGCCGACGATGATGCCGGACAGGATGGGGATCATCGGGAATACGCAGGGCGTGAGGGAGAGCAGCAGTCCTGCACCGAAGAAGAACGACACGATCAGCCAGAAACTGCCGTTCCTGAACAAGCTGGCGATCTTTGAGGTCTCGTTGTCCGAAGTGGTCGACACGGGCGTCAATGGCGCGGTTGCCGCGCTGACTGTCTGCGTCAGGTCGACGCTGATCGCCTTTTCGATGGGCGGATAACACAAGCCGTTGTCGCTGCACCCTTGGTAGGTCGCGTTCAAAACCAGTGGCTTGGCGGGATCCGCATTCTCGAGCGCGATCTGGGCCTGGAAGGACTGGTGATAGACCTCGAGCGTGCCGAAGTTGGGATCGTTCTTGATTTCGCCTTTGGGCAGATCGACGCGCACGACCCGGGTCTTGCCGCCGTCGATGCTGAATTCCGTCTTGTTGCGATACAGGTAATAGCTGGGTGTGACGCTAAAACTTGCGATCAGCGTATGCTGGCCTATTGCATGGACCTCCAGGGCGAAGGCCTTGTCGGCGGGCAGGAAATTCGGCTTCTTGCTGCCGAACGAGAGGAAATCTGCATGCGCCAACGGCACGGTGCACAGCAGCAGGGTCAGAAATAAACGGCGCATCATGCTTGGTTCCTTGTTTGAGTTTCTTGTACTACCCAGTCCAGATATTCCGGCAGGCCCGCCTCGACGGGCAATGCGATGATCTCCGGAAGTTCATAGGGATGCAGTTCCCGCAATGCCGCTTCCAGTCCGGGATAGGCCGCTCGCGTGGTCTTGATGAGTAGCGGCACCTCGTTGGCATGTTCGAGCTTGCCTTCCCATCGATATACGGAAACACAGTCGGCCAGGACGTTCACGCAGGCCGCAACGCGCTGTATGACCAGCGCTTCGGCAACGCGTTCCGCGGAGGCGCGATCCGGCAAGTTGGTGACGACCAGCAAGACTTCGCTCATCGGGTGCCCGCGCGCGCGCAACGCACGCCGAGCTGCAGCAGCTCGTCCCAGACGTCGCCCTGACGCAGCCCCTTCACCAGCTTGTCGACCTGCGCCGCCTGGCGCAGGGCGCGTTCCGCGAAGGCCGGCTTGAACCGGCGTACCGCGCGTTCCACCAGTTTCTGCCGTATGCCCCAGACCCGCGCATCCCGCAACGCACCGGAAAGGTTGCCGTTCTGCTGCAGGGCACGCGAGACCTTCGCCAGGGTGCGGATGTCTTCCGCGATCGCCCACAGGATCAGCACCGTGGCAGTCCCTTCCGCGCGCAAGCCGTCCAGAATGCGAACGTAGCGCTCGGCATCGCCTGCGAGCATCGCTTCGGACAATTTGAACACATCGTAGCGCGCGACATCCATCACCGAGTCCTTGACCTGGTCGAAGGAAAGCGGCCCGGCCGGGAACAGCAGGGCGAGCTTCTGGATCTCCTGGAAAGCCGCGAGCAGGTTGCCTTCCACCCGTTGTGCCAGGAACGACAGCGTGTCCGCGTCGGCAAACTGCCCCTGCCTCTTCATGCGCGCGGCGATCCACCCGGGCAGCGCGGCGAGCGGGACCTCGTCGGCGCTGACAACGGTACCGTGCTGCTCCAGTGCGGTGAACCATTTGCTTTTCATCGCCGTGCCGTCGAGGCGCGGCAGCGAGATCAGCGTGAGTGTGTCCGGATTCAGGCTCTGGCAGTGATCCTGCAATGCCTGGGCGCCTTCGACTCCGAGTTTGCCGGACGGGATGCGCAGGTCGATCACCTTGCGCGAAGAAAACAGCGACATGCTCTGCGCGCTGTTGCGCAACTCGGCCCATTTGAAGCCCTGCTCCGCGATCAGCGTTTCGCGTTCGCTGTAACCCGCCTCGCGCGCCGCAGAGCGGATGGCATCCGCCGCTTCAATGGAGAGCAGCAAGGCCTCGCCGTGGATGACATACAGCGACCCCAGGCCCTTGCTCAAATGATGCGGCAGGTCTTCGCAGGAGATCTTCATTACATCATTCTCATGACTTGCCGGTTGGGGGTTTGGCACGGTTCAAACGGCGCACGATCTGGCCTACGGCGTCGCTGCGCATGTCCTTGTTGAGCCCCGCTGCTTCCTGCTCTTTGGAGAGTACCTGTGTGTCGTCCCACGGCAGAATGCGCGACAGCGAAATTTCGTCCGGAGGCAGCCAGTCGTTCTGCTCGCTGTCGTAGGCGCGCAGGGAGACGCGGTAGAACAATTGATATTCCTGCACGCGACCTGCGCCAGTCAGCGAAAGGATCTGCCTGG
Source organism: Pseudomonadota bacterium (assembly GCA_021783525.1). Lineage (GTDB taxonomy): Bacteria > Pseudomonadota > Gammaproteobacteria > Burkholderiales > Gallionellaceae > Sideroxyarcus. The sequence goes on along the minus strand of JAJXTT010000134.1, from coordinate 1,307 downwards.
TCGCCTGCTCGGAAACGATTTCCAGCACCAGCTCCGCCTGATCCGGGGTGTTGACCATATTGACCTTGCTGGCCTTCATCGTCTTTCTCAGTTCTCTGATGAATGGCGAATCGCCAGGGGCTTTCAGGTACAACGACTTGAAGGCGAACGTGACATCCCCGGGATTGCTGCCGCGCACGTGAAAACCGCACGCGGCAAGCGCCAGGACGGCGGCGAGCAGCAGGAGTCGTGTCAGGTTGGTCATCAGATCACCACATTGACCAGGCGGCCGGGCACAACGACCACTTTCTTCGCCGTTCCGCCCGCAAGTTGCTTTTGTACCGCCTCGTGCGCGAGCGCAAGCCGCTCAATGGCGGTCTTGTCGGCATCCTTGGCGACGCGCAAGCTGCCGCGCAACTTGCCGTTCACCTGGATCACCAGCTCGATCTCGTCTTGTTCCAGGGCGGCCTCGTCCGCGTCAGGCCAAGGAGCGGAGAGGATATCGTCGCCGTAGCCGAGTTCCTTCCAGAGTGTTTGGGTGATGTGTGGGGCGATCGGTGAAAGTAGGCGCAATAAAATGGACAGTCCCTCAAAGACAATCGAAGCAGTCAAGAATCGGGCTTCATTCATGGTTGGTTCAATTTGATCTGCACCCATTACTGGATATTTTGGTGATGAAAATTGAACTTCTGGGCTTTCCATTACTTTGAGTATCTTCATAGCAGCAGAAACTACAGTATTAAATTGAAGTTTTCCAAAATCGTAGTTTGCTTGTTTAAGGGCTAAATGAATCTCCCTGCGGGCATCTGAGTGCTTCTGATCAAAGTTTGCTTGGTTAATTTGAAAATTGTTAAGCCTTTCCCTAAACTCGGCAAATTCGTTGTTGTGAGCACAATCAGCGAATTTCCATACGCGCTTCAGGAAGCGGAACGAACCCTCCACACCGGCGTCCGACCACTCCAGTTGCTGGTCGGGCGGCGCGGCGAACATCATAAAGACACGTGCGGTATCCGCGCCGTAGGCATCGATGATCGCCTGCGGATCGACGCCGTTGTTCTTCGACTTCGACATCTTTTCGGTGCCGCCGATGACGACGGGCTTGCCGTCGGCGATCAGCTTCGCACCGAGCGGGCGTCCCTTGACATCGGTTTCCACATCCACGTCGGCCGGATTGATCCACTGCTTTTTGCCGTCACTGCCTTCGCGGTAGAAGGTCGGCGCGACCACCATGCCTTGGGTCAACAGATTTTTGAACGGCTCATCCAAGGGGTTGAATGCGCGCGGCGCAACGTTTGTCCCCTCTCCCACCGGGGGAGGGGTAGGGTGGG
>JAJXTT010000133.1 GCA_021783525.1 Pseudomonadota bacterium | reverse complement strand
CGATGAACGCGATCAGCAACATCAGGCCGATGAATTTCCCGAGCACGATATGGGTGGCAGAGACCGGGGCGGTGAGCAGCAGCACCCATGTCCGGTTGCGGCGTTCCTCCGCGATCAGGCGCATGGTATACAGCGGGATCAGCATCATCAGCAACAGCGCCAGCACGCTGCAGACGGGAGAGACGATGGCTATCGTCGCTCCCGGCGCGTTGTCAAGCTGGGTCAGTTGCGCCTGCACCTGCAGGTAATCGTCAACGCGCCCGAAGTAGAACCATGCGAACAGGAACTGCATCGGCGCCAGCAGCCACCAGGTGGACGGTGCGGAGACCAGGCTGCGGAATTCCTTCTTTGCGATGACGAGGATCATGTAGAAGCTGCCTCGTTCTCGGTGATCAGCAGGAATGCCTCTTCCATATTGCCGTTCGTGAGCATCTCCGCACTGGTGCCGCTGTAGATCAGGCGGCCCTTTTGCAGAATGATCACGCGGTCGCAGATGCTTTCCACTTCGTTCAGCAAATGCGTGGAAAGAATCACGCTGCTGCTGTTCCCGAGTTCGCGGATGAGCGTGCGAATGTCACGGATCTGCGCCGGGTCGAGGCCGACAGTGGGCTCGTCCAGTACGACCACCGCGGGACTGTGGATGATCGCCTGGGCGATTCCCACACGCTGCTGGTAGCCTTTCGACAGGGTGCCGATGATTTTCTTTCCGTATTCCTGCAAGCCGCAGCGTTGTTTGGACAGTTCCAGCGCCGCAGCAAGTTTTGCCGACGGTATGCGGCGCAGGCGTGCGGCAAACAGCAGAAAGTCGTCGACGCGCATGTCGCGATACAACGGAGGGTGTTCCGGCAGGAATCCGATGCAGGCTTTTGCCTGTTCAGGCTGATTCAGCAGGTCGAAGCCGCATACCTGAACCTGCCCGCTTTGCGGCGGCAATGCACCGGTGAGCATCTGCAAAGTCGTGCTTTTGCCTGCGCCGTTGTGTCCCAGCAGACCGAGCACCTCGCCCCGCCTCAGTTCCAGCGACACGTTGTCCACTACCAGGCGATGGTCGCGGTGGCGCACCAGGTTCTGTGCCGAAAGGGTGACGGGTGGATTCATTGCGGTCGCGGTATTTCATTTCGTGCGTATTGGCGGAATATAACCCAATATCCGGCATCGCACCAAAACAGCGGGCTACGCCGCCTCAATCGGTCATCGAAATGTCACTTTACATTCATATGATCTGAATGCAGAATCCGCGGGTTTAATTTGCCGGGCGCCATTTGCGGGTACTCGATCGAGACGTAAGTGGTGGTTCATCCGGCGGCAAGGCGGGGAGTAATCGGCACGCTATCGCGCAGTTCGCTGCCTTTAACTCGCCGGGCGCAAGGGGCGGCATCAATGACCGATCAACGGTTCTTCCCTTTTCCTGACTACCACATAACGCTGCTGCCCAGGCCAACGGTGATATGTCTTGATGAATATTCCTGCTATCGGCCTCTGTCGTGACAAGAAGGAGAAGGGCTGTGCGTTTTAGATTACCTGGCTATCCGGGTGCGGTTTCCTCTTGGTTCGGGCTCGCGCTTGTATTGTTCGCGTCCGCGCTGTCGCCCTGGTGCCTGGCAGATACCTCCGATGTCGAAGATACGACGGCGAGGTTGCAGGCGACATACAACTGGCAGAGACATCCTGCCTACCCGGCGGCCTATTCCGGGCCGAACAGCCTGAACTCGAATGCAGAGACGATGTACACGTTTTCCGTGGATGCCTTTCTGGGATTTCGCCCCTGGAAAGACGGCGAAGTTTATTTCACTCCGGAAGTCTTTCAGGGGGTGCCGTTTACCGGCAACCTGATCGGTCTTGCGGGCTTCACCAACGGCGAAATCACCCGCGCCGCCGGGCCCAACCCCACCCTTTACAGGCAGAAACTTTTTCTCCGCCAGACCTGGAACAATGGCGGCGGTGCCGAGCATGTCGAATCCGACCTCAACCAGATGGCGGGTTGGCATGACAAGAATCGCTTTGTGCTGACGGTCGGGAATTTTTCGACGCTGGACGTCTTCGATCCGAATACCTACGCCAAGGATCCGCGCACCCAGTTCATGAACTGGGGGAACATGACCTATGCGGCTTATGATTATGCGGCCGACGCGCGCGGTTTCGGCTGGGGCTTCGCCGGCGAATGGTATCGGGATGACTGGGTGCTGCGCTACGGCCGCATGACGGGGCCGGAGACCCCGAATGGATTGCCGCTCGACTACGCGATCGGCAGCCACTACGGAGACCAGTTCGAAGTCGAACATGCGCATACGCTGCATGGCCGCCCAGGCGCGGTGCGGGTGCTGGGATGGCGGGATCGCGCCAACCTGGCCAGCTTCAGCGATGCGCTGACATGGCTCAATGCCCATCCGGGTTCGTATACCGGTCCGGATGCGCTCTATGCGGCGCGCACCGGCGTCAAGACCAAGTATGGGCTCGGCGTCAATATCGAGCAGGAGGTCAACGACAGCACGGGGTTCTTCATGCGCACCATGAAAGCGGACGGACGCACGGAGACCTATGCCTTTACCGAAGCGGACGCTTCGTTTTCCAGCGGCTTCCTGGTCAAGGGCGATCAATGGCAGCGACACGGAGATACGGTCGGTCTATCGCTGATGCGCAACGCCATATCGGCGGACCGTCGCCGGTTCCTTGAGGCTGGCGGCATCTCGTTCTTCATTGGCGACGGCAAATTGAATTACCGCCCGGAAGACATATTTGAAGGCTTTTACAGCCTGAGTCTTGGCAAGGATTACTGGTTGACGGCGGACTATCAGCGCATCCAGAACCCTGCCTACAATGCCGATCGCGGGCCGATCGACGTTTACGCCCTTCGCTTCCATCTGGAACTTTGACCGGTGGCCGTGTTCAATGCGTCCGGCAAATGTAAATTTTTATATAACCGGAAATTCAGGGAATCTCTCGAGATGTTCGCTAAAACTCGGTTAGAATCGCGCGTCTCCGGGGCGTCGCTTTTTGTATGCAATTCCGGTTCGTTTTCAGGGTGGTCAGTTTGAAGGTGTCGCCGAAAAATTCAGTGTCGTTTTGTCTGTTGGCTGCCTTGTGCGGTTGCGCGGCGGGCCCGGATTTCAAACATCCCGCCGCGCCCGCGGCAGCGAGCTATGGCGCGCCAGCCGCGACGCAGGATACCGCGACGGCACCGGTGCCGCTTGGCGAAGCGCAGAAATTCGTTCCGGCCCAGGAAATACCTGCGGACTGGTGGACGCTTTTCCAGTCTCCCCAGATCGATGCGCTGATCAAGCGCGCCTTTAAAGCCAACCCGGATATCGACGCTGCACAGGCCGCCTTGCGACAGGCGGAGGAGTACACGGCCGCACAGCAGGGATTCTTCTATCCCACGGTCGGGGCGAGCTATTCGCCTTCGCGCAACAAGCTCGCAGGCAACATGGGCGGTAACTCGCCCGGCATCCAGGGCAACGGTACGGTCATCCAGACTTATTCCAATCCCGCGGGGCCGATATACAACGGCCCGGCTTACTACAATTTCCATGTTGCACAACTCACCGTCGGCTACGTACCGGACGTGTTCGGCATGAACCGCCGGATGGTGGAGTCGGCCCAGGCCCAGGTCGAGATGCAGCGGATGCAACTGGAGGCTACCTATATCACGCTTGCGTCCAATGTGGTCGCGGCCGCCATCCAGGAAGCTTCTTTGCGCGCCCAGATCGCGGCGCAGCTCAAGATCGTCAGCCTGGACCAGCAGGCACTGGAAATCGTGCGCAACCAGCTCAAGCTCGGTTATGTCTCGGAGATGGACGTGACGCAGCAGGAACTGACTTGTGCGCTTGCCCAGCAGGCGCTGGCTCCGTTGCAGCAACAATTGGAGAAGACGCGGGACCTGTTGCGCGTACTGGCCGGCAATACGCCGGATCAGGATATCGACGAAACGTTTACGCTGGATTCGCTGCATCTGCCGCAGAAGCTGCCGCTGAGCCTGCCCTCCAAACTGGTGGAACAGCGCCCCGACGTGCGCATCGCGGAAGCGCAGCTGCATTACGCCAGCGCCCAATACGGCGTGGCTATCGCCAATACGCTGCCGCAGTTTGCCATCACCGGTGCGATTGGGGGGATGGCTTCGTCGCCGAGCTGGATGTTCAAAAATGGTGGCGGCTTCTTTGACCTGACCGGCAATGTCGCGCAGACCATTTTCGACGGCGGAACGTTGCGCGCCAAATCGCGCGCTGCGCAACAGGGGCTGAACCTTGCCGGTGCCCAGTACCGCAGTGTGGTGATGGCCGCATTGCAGAACGTGGCCGATGCACTGTATGTCATCCAATCCGATGCCCAGGCGTTGAAGGCTGCTGCGACCGCGGCGCAGGCCGCAAGCAAGATGGGCGATCTGACGCAAAAGCAGTACGAGGCCGGGGCGGTGGATTTCCAGACCTTGCTGGTTGTGCAGCAGAACGAACAACTGGCAAACATCAATCTGGTGCAGGCGCAGACCAACCGGCTCGGGGACACTGCTGCACTGTTCCAGGCGCTGGGCGGCGGTTGGTGGAATCGCGAAACGAAAGATACGACGGGGACTAAACCAGAGTGAGTGGTCAGTTGAAGAAAATCATGGCGGGTTTGGCGGTGGTAATACTGGCTGCAGCTGGCTACATCGGCTGGCAGAAATTCCAGGTGCCGTCCAAGCCGGAATCCGGCGTCGAGAAGGCTGTTGCACATACTCCAAAAGATACGATCCGCTTTGCGGAGAATGCGCCTCAGCTTGCATTTCTGCAGATCAGGCCGGTGGAGAGTTATCCCGAGCCGATGGTCGATTCCCTGAATGCGCGCCTTGCCTACGATGACAACCGGACCGCTCGCGTGTTTTCCCCGATTGGGGGACGCGTGCTGAAGATCGCGGCCGACGCGGGAAGCGAGATCAGGGCGGGGGATGAACTGCTCCTGCTGGACGCGCCCGACTATGCCCAGGCCACTTCGGATGACGTGAAGGCCAAGGCGGACCTCGAGCGCAAACGTCAGGCGAATGAACGGGCCGACGCATTATTGAAAGTGAATGGTATCTCGCTCAAGGACAAGGAATCGGCCGAAGCCGACTTTCATCAGGCCGAGGCAGAGGCGCAGCGCACCGAGGCGCGCTTGCGCAACCTGCAAAGCATGGCGTCGATCACGGACGGAAAGTTCATCCTGCGTGCGCCCATCGGCGGGACGGTAAGCGAACGCCAGGTGAATCTGGGCAGCGAGGTCCGTACCGATGCGGCCAATCCGCTCTTTGTCATTACCGATTCGAAAAAGCTGTGGGCGCTGATCGACTTGCCCGAGCTCTACCTGGACAAGGTGAAGGTGGGGCAGCCGGTATCGGTGGAGGTGGATGCCTACCCCGGAGAGACCTTCAAGGGAAAGATCACGGTCATTGCAGAGGCGCTGGATCCGGTTACCCGCCGTATCCAGGTGCGCGCCGAAATCGACAACAGTTCGCACCGTCTCAAGCCGGAAATGTTCGCAAGAGCCACGCCCGTGGCGGACAGCCGCCATAACATCCCGCGCATTCCCAATACGGCCCTGTTCTCGCAGGGACTGCACAGCTTCGTGTTTGTGGAGCAATCGCCCGGTGTGTTGCAGCGCCGTCACATCGAACTCGGCCTGCAAAGTCATGAATACAGTTATGTAAAAGAAGGGCTGCAGCCCGGCGAACGCGTGGTCACTACCGGGGCTTTGCTGCTGAATTCCGAATTGTCGGGCAATGACTGATCGCAGCCCGGCAGTGACAACATGTTAGACAAACTACTTTCCTT
>JAJXTT010000132.1 GCA_021783525.1 Pseudomonadota bacterium | reverse complement strand
GGCGCCTTCATGTCGATCGGCGCCCCCGCTCCACCCATCAGGCCAGAGGTAAAGTTCATAAATGTCAACTTATGATCTTCAGTAGTGTTCATCTTCAACTCACCTCATGTTTCGAGACTTGCTTCGGCTCGCTGCCGTATTTGCCGGCAGCCTCATGAGCGGGAAGGAGAATCTCGAATGTTGTTCCCGATTCTCCGCTGCGGCAACTGATCAACCCGTTGATCTTCTTGACCAGCCCGTGGACGATACTCAAGCCCAGTCCGCGATTTTCCCCGCCCTTGCTGCTGTGCACTGGCGAGAAGAGGTTGGCCAGGACATCTGCCGGCATACCGGCCCCATTATCGCTGATACGCAACTCGATATAAGCGCGGCCTTCACGCTGCACGCGTCCATTGTTCCGCACCCCGATAACCCCTCCCCTGGGCAATGCTTCTACCGCGTTCTTGATCAGATTCAGGAGTATCTGCTTGAGCGGGTCGGCAGATCCCGGCATCACGTCAGGCTGGTCGGTCGTTTTGACAACAATCTTCACGGAGGCCGGCAAGAATCGGCTGATGGAGAACAACCGTACCACATCCTTGAGAACGGCGTTAACCTCAGTCGTTTCTTCCCGCGGAGGAGATTGCGGATCGGCAAACCCGCCGACGATGCGGCTGACGCGGTCGATCTCTTCGTTGAGGATCGACAGTTCTTCGGTGACCGGCTCCTGGTTGGCAAGTTTGTCGTCAAGGACGCCCAAATAGTTCTTGATGATCGACAGGGGATTGTTCACTTCATGGACGATCTTGCGCGATGCTTCCCGATGGGCTTCATTTACCCTCGCGATGTGCTTTTCCATTTCGTTGCGCGCAGCCGTGGATGACTCCAGCGATGCGGCTGCCTGTGTCGCGAATGATTTCAGGAATCGCTCCTGGCCCCAGAGTTCATCGAATTGCGCCGACGACAGCCCTCCTACCAGAACTCCCAGGCCGGATTGCCCCGTAGACAGCGGGATGTAGGCCAGGCATTCGGTGCCCATGGCTCTCAGCAGTTGTTCCTCGACAAGGCCGAGCGCGCTGTCGCCGCGTTTCGCAAAGGTGATCCGCCGGCTGGAGACCGAGTCGGCCAGGATTCCGCCGGCGGCCAGCGGTATCGAGAAACCGCTCAGACGCTGCTGGCGATCCCCGATCGGGAAACCTACCAGCGCCTGGGCGTTGGCATCTTGCAGGAAGACGACCATGTCTTCGAAGTTGAACAGGACGCGCGCTGACCGCGTGACGGACTCGAGCAGTTCCTGTGCGCTCCGGATACCCGAAAAACTCTGGACGGATGCCGATATCATGGCCATGTTGCGAACCTCATCCGCCAGCCTTTCCTCGACCCGGTTCGCGGCGGGTTCCTGCGGCACATATTCGGCGGAGGGGGAGGCCTGGTCGGCATCGGTCAGGTCGATTCCAAAATAAGTGGCCGCGGTCTTTGTATAGTCGTTCACGCTGCCCAGGATCGCTTGTATGTCCGTTTCGTCGATGGCACACAGCGCGGCAGCGCCTTCCAGCGCCGGGCTGTCGCTCTTGTAACAGCCCAGCAGGTGCGCCAGGCAAACAAGACGGATCAGCGGATGCGCGGCCTGCAAACGTGAAATCGGTTCATGGTGGTAAAGCACGCTGTCGGCCAGGAACGAATCAAGGTTCCATTGTTCGATGAGCCACGCCCCGGCCTCCGTATGGGAAATTCCCAGCGAGCCGGTTTCGATCGAACAAAGGTGTTCATCGTCCTCGGCCATGAAGTTCGAAGCGTACTCGTGCGGTGCGGCACCTAACAGGGCCAACCGCCCGACGTCATGCAGCAAGCCTGCCAGATAGGCTTCCTCGCTGCGCGGGTAGGACATCCTCTTTGCCAGCTCGCGGGCGATTACCGCCGTCTTCAGCGCGTGCAGCCAGAAGCCGCGAAGATCCGCGCGGTTCAGGCGGGAGAAACTGCTGAACGTCTGGAATACCGATTCGTTGATTACCAGGGTCTTGATCATCTCGATACCGAGCGTATTGAGTGATTGCGCCAACCCCAACTGGAGGCTGCCGTGGCTATACGCCGAACTGTTGGCGATGCCCAGGATCTTCGCGGTCATTCCCGCATCGTGGGCAATGAGCTTGGCAACCTGGCCCATGCCTGCATCGTCTCTTTGGCAGAGGTCGATCAGTTTGACGAGTATCTGCGGCATTGCCGGTAGCCGTGCTACCAACAAGCGATTGCGAATGGATTGATCAGACTTTTGCATGCTTGCGCGTAACCAATGAAAAATTGCCAGTCAAAAATTCGCCACAGGATAATATTCCCGAATGACCACTCATGCCGTACAGGCGCTTGATGATCTGAGGTTCGGTTATCTGGCTGTACAAGGCTAACCTTTCAATGAAATCACGCCCCCGGATTTTTAATCTAACAAAGCCAAGCAAAAAGTCAACATTTTTCGGCATTTTTTCTCATTATTATTAATGAGTTAACTGCACAAGTTAATCCATTTGCTTGATTGTGGAATTGGCGTTCGATTAATTTATTCAATATAATTATAAAGTTATGATATTCCCCATGGGCGCGCTGCGGGTACTCCGCTTGCAGGGGAAATTTCGGATACGTACGGAAATCCCCGGCCGGTCGCCTGTCGGGAGGGTAATCCGGAATGGCCTTCCGGGTTGGATCGAACAGCCGGCAGATCAGGCTGGAAGCAAAGTGGAAAGGCAGCTAACATTCGTTTCCGCGATCCGCGGTTGACGCGCTAATACGATCGCACACGACTATGACATTCATTGGTTCTACTCCTCTTCAGCTTCTTCTTGCCCTATGCGCATTCTGATCAGTAACGACGACGGCTATTTTGCGCCGGGCCTGGCTTGCCTGTTTCGACATCTTTCCGCTATCGCGGACGTCGTGGTGGTGGCTCCAGAACGCGACCGCAGCGGTGCGAGCAATTCGCTCACGCTCAATCGCCCGCTCAATCTGCGCCAGGCAGCGAGCGGCTTCTACTATGTCGACGGCACGCCGACCGATTGCGTGCACCTGGCTGTCACGGGCATGCTGGATACGCAGCCCGATATCGTGGTGTCAGGCATCAACTCGGGTGCCAATATGGGCGACGACACCATTTATTCCGGCACGGTCGCCGCGGCGACCGAGGGATTCCTGCTCGGCATACCCGCGATCGCGATCTCGATGGCGCGGCATGAACCCGTGCATTACGACACGGCCGGCAAGGTCGCGGCGGACCTGGTACGGCGCTTCATGACGCAGACAAATTCGCATCCCTGGCTGCTGAACGTCAACGTGCCGGACATTCCGCACGAACAACTGCAGGGCATGGAAGTCACGCGCCTGGGCAAACGGCACAAGGCCGAACCGGCGGTCAAGAGCAGCAACCCGCACGGCCAGCCCGTGTACTGGGTCGGCGCAGCGGGCAAGGCGCAGGACGCGGGCGAGGGCACGGATTTCTTTGCGACAGCGCAACGCCGGGTCTCCATCACGCCGCTGCAGATCGACCTGACCCAATACAACCAGCTGGATGCGGTCCGTTCCTGGATGGGGGCGCAACAGTGAACTTGCGCCACGCAGGCATCGGCATGACATCTGCGCGCACGCGCGGCCGGCTGATAGAACGCTTGCGCGCCGAAGGTATCCGGGACGAAACCGTATTGGCGGCGATGAGCGAGGTGCCGCGCCATATTTTTATCGACGAGGCCCTGGCAACGCGCGCGTACGACGATGTGTCCCTGCCCATAGGACACGGGCAGACGATCTCCCAGCCCTACACCGTGGCGCGCATGACGGAAGTGCTGCGCAATGGCATGCAGCTCAACCGCGTGCTGGAGATCGGGACGGGCTGCGGCTATCAGGCCGCGGTGCTGGCGAAAGTGGCGAAGGAGGTCTATTCCGTCGAGCGCATTCAGCCTTTGCATGAACGCGCCCGAAAGACGCTGCGCGAGCTCAGGATATTCAACGTCAATCTGCGTTATGCGGACGGCGCCGCAGGCCTGCAGGACGCGGCCCCGTTTGACGGCATCATCATGGCCTGCGCCGCGCCCGCGCTCTCCGCCGTGCTGCGGGAGCAGCTCGGGGTCGGTGGTAGAATGGTGCTTCCGATGGGAACTCAGGAACAATACCTGTATCTGATCGAGCGCGAAGAGAACGGATTTCGCGAAAGCCGGCTGGAAGCCGTGAAATTCGTACCGTTGGTGATGGGGAAAGCATGAACAGACAGATTCTTCCGCTGGGGACGTTGACGCTGGCCATTGTCGTACTGGCAGGCTGTGCGACTACCGCTCCGAACGGGCACCGCGCTCCTGTGATGGAGTATGGCGCGGACAGGATTCCGGGTGCGTCATCGCAAGCGGCCGCGAAGAAGCCGGTACCGGTCATGGATTCCGATTACGAGACCGTTACGCGGACATACGTCGTGCAAAAGGGCGACACGCTTTACAGCATCGCCTTCCTGAATGGTGTGGATTACCGCGACGTGGCGGACTGGAATCATCTTGCCAACCCGGCTGCAATCAAGATCGGGCAGCAGCTGCAACTTCATATCCCTGTCGCTGGCTCTGCGCCCAAAGACGTGCCGAGGCCGGTGATGGCTTCGCAGGTGCCCGAGCAGGGTGCAATCAAGAGTTACCCCAAAGTTGGCAAGCTCGTTTATACGGATAACGCCCTGGCACAGGCCGAACGTTTGCAGAACGAGTCGGCAGCCTCGGTGGCGGCGACCCCGGTTGTGGCTGCCGTGCCGGTCAGGCCGGCGGGCGCTTCGGCACGCGCGGTGGATGACGAAGAGCCGCTGGAATGGGGCATGCCGACCAACGGCAAGATGGTCGCTGGCTTTTCCGAGAGCGACAACCGCAAGGGCGTTGATATTGTCGGCCGGCGTGGTCAGGCTGTCGTGGCGAGCGCGGCGGGCAAAGTGGTTTACAGCGGCAGCGGATTGCGCGGCTATGGCAAGCTGATCATCATCAAGCACAACAAGACCTACCTCAGCGCCTATGCGCACAACGACCAGATCCTGGTGAAGGAAGGCCAGAACGTCAGCAAGGGGCAGAAGATCGCCGAGATGGGCAACACCGATGCCAGCCAGGTCGAGTTGCATTTCGAGATCCGCAAGTTCGGGCGGCCCGTGGACCCGGCGCAGTATCTGCCGCTGGTCAAATCTTGAGCGCACCATTCAGGCGCCTAGCCAACGTGAATGCGTTGCCATTCACCCAAGCGAACGGGCAGCCTGAATTGGCGATGAATCGTGACTGAAGAACACCCCATGCTGAGCATCACCGACCACAGCCGCGACAGCGCCGGGCTGCGTTATGTGTATCCGGTTGTCTCGCGCCGCGCGGGCGGCGTTTCCGTCGGCATCAACCTCAATCCGAACAATGCCTGCAACTGGCGCTGCATCTACTGCCAGGTTCCCGACCTTGCGCGCGGCACCGCGCCTCCCGTAGACCTGCCGCTGCTGGAAAAGGAACTTGGCGGATTTCTGCACGAATTGCGGCACGGCGATTTCATGCGGCACGTGCCGCCCGAAGCACGCCGGATCAACGACATCGCCATCTCCGGCAACGGCGAACCGACCAGCGCGCAGGAATTCGCCGAAGTCATCGAGGTCATCGCCAGGCACAAGCCCGCGGACCTCAAGCTGGTGCTCATCACCAACGGGAGCCTGATACAGCGCTACAACGTGCAGCAGGGCCTGCGCCGCATGGCGCAACTCAACGGGGAAGTCTGGTTCAAACTCGATCGCGCCAGCGAGGCAGGCATGCAACGGATCAACGACACCAAAACGACGATGGACAAAGTGCGGCAGAACCTGGT
>JAJXTT010000131.1 GCA_021783525.1 Pseudomonadota bacterium | reverse complement strand
CGCGCTCTCCCCATGCCGCGATGCGCCCCGGCTTGTAACCGGCGCGTTGCTTCAGGAAACGGGAGGCCAGCATCGGGGTCAGCGTGAGCGAGACCAGCAGCGAGATGAAGATCGCGATGGACAGCGTAGCCGCGAATTCGCGGAACAGGCGGCCGATGATGCCGCCCATCAGCAGCACGGGCAGGAACACCGCCGCCAGCGACAGCGTCATCGACACCACCGTGAAGCCGACTTCGCGCGCGCCGCGCAGGGCCGCCCGCATCGGCGGGACGCCTTCCTCGACGTGGCGCATGATGTTCTCCAGCACCACCACTGCATCGTCGACCACGAAACCGGTGGCGACGATCAGCGCCATCAGCGACAGGTTGTCCAGGCTGTAATTCATCAGGTACATGACGGCGAAGGTGCCGACCAGCGAGATGGGCACGGCGATGGCCGGTATCAGCGTGGCACGCCAGTCGCGCAGGAAAACGAACACCACCATCGCGACCAGTATCACCGACAGGATCAGCGTGCTTTCGGAATCGTGCAGCGAGGCGCGTATGGTGATGGTGCGGTCAGACATCATGTGCACCTCGACCGCCGCAGGCATCGAGGCCTCGAACTCCGGAAGTGCGGCCTTGATCGACTCGACCGCGTCGATGATGTTGGCGCCCGGCTGGCGAAAAATGATCAATTGTATCGAGGGCTCGCCGTTGGCCATCCCCATGTTGCGCACGTTCTGGCTGTCTATGCTGACATGCGCAACCTGGTCGAGCCGCACCGGTATGCCGTTGCGATAGGCCACGATCACGCGGTCGTATTGTTCGGGCAGCGAGAGCTGGTCGTTGGCCTGTATCTGCCAGCGATGCAGCGCATCCTCGACCGCGCCCTTGGGGGCATTGACGTTGGCGGTGGCGATGGCTTGACGGACCTGCTCCATGCTCAGGCGCATGTTGTTGAGCTGGTCCACGTCCAGGTCGACACGCACGGAGGGCAGCGCTCCGCCCCCCACGTTCACGAGCCCGATCCCGGGCAGCTGCGAGATTTTCTGCGCCAGTATGGTCGAGGCGGCATCGTAAAGCTGGCTGCGCGACATGCTCTTCGAGGTCAGCGACAGGATCATGATCGGCGCATCGGCGGGGTTCACCTTGCGGTAGGTCGGATTGCCCGGCATGCCGCTGGGCAGCATGGGCTGCGCCGTGTTGATCGCGGCCTGCACTTCGCGCGCCGCATCGTTGATGCCCTTCGACAGGTCGAACTGTATGGTGATGCTGGTCGAACCCAGCGAGCTCGACGAGGTCATCTCGGTGATGCCGGCGATGCGTCCCAGCGCACGCTCCAGCGGCGTCGCCACGGTCGCCGCCATCACGTCGGGGCTCGCGCCGGGCAGGTTGGCATACACGTTGATGGTGGGGAAATCCACCTGCGGCAGCGGCGACACCGGCAGCAGTTTGAAGGCGACGGCCCCGAGCAGGACCACCGCCACCGCCAGCAGCGTCGTCCCCACGGGGCGGCGGATGAATATGGCGGAGAAGTTCACGGCTTGGTCTCTTGCGCGGAAGCCGCGCCGCCGAAGCGGGCCTTCCACAGGGTGGCCAGCCGGTCGAATGCCAGGTAGATGACCGGCGTGGTGAACAGCGTGAGCAGTTGCGAGAGCAACAATCCGCCAACCAGCGTGATGCCCAGCGGCTGGCGCAATTCCGCGCCCATGCCCCCGCCGACGATCAGCGGTATCGCGCCGAACAGCGCGGCGAACGTGGTCATCAGGATCGGCCGGAGCCGCAGCTGCGCCGCCTGCAGGATGGCCTGGTCGGGAGGCAGCCCCTGCTGGCGCTGGGCATCCAGCGCGAAGTCCACCATCATGATGGCGTTCTTCTGCACGATGCCGATCAGCAGGATGATGCCGATGATCGCGATCACCGTCAGGCTGTTGCCCGTCAGCATCAGCGCCAGCAGCGCGCCGATGCCGGCCGACGGCAGGGTGGAGAGGATGGTGACGGGATGCACGAAGCTTTCGTACAGCACGCCGAGCACGATGTACATGGTTGCCACGGCCGCCAGCAGCAGCCAGAGCTGGTTGGTCAGCGCCGCTTCGAAAGCCGCCGCCGCGCCCTGCAGCTTCAACGGCACCGACGCGGGCAGATTCAGTTGTTGCTGCGCTTCGCGTATTGCCTGCACGGCCGCGCCGATCGATACGCCGTGCGCGAGATCGAACGAGATCATCGCGGCGGGGAACTGGCCGAGATGGCCGATCTCCAGCGGCCCCGTTCTCTGGCTGATGCGCACGAGCTGCGACAGGGGCACAGCCTGCCCGCTGCCCGACAGCAGGTAGATGTTGTTGAAGCCGTCCAGTCCCTGCCTGTCCTTCGGTTCGAGCTGCAGCACCACGCGGTATTGTGTCGACTGCGTGAAGATGATGGAGATCAGGCGCTGCCCGAAGGCGCTGTACAGCGCGCCGTCGATGGCGGCCACGCTGATCCCCAGCCGCGAGGCAGTATCGCGGTCTATATCCACGAAGGCCTGCAGGCCGTTGTTCTGCAGGCTGCTGGTCACGCCGGAGAATTGCGGCATCGCGCTCAGTTTATCGATCAGCGCATTGTTCGATTTCTCCAGCTCTTCCATGGTGGTCGCGCTGACGCTGAACTGGTAGGGGCTGCGGCTGACGATGTCGTCCACGGTCAGGTCCTGCACCGGCTGCAGGAAGGTCTCTATGCCGGTAACGCCTGCCGCCAGTTGCTTCAGGCGGGCGATGACAGCCGGCACGCGGTCGCCGCGCTGCTCCAGCAGCTTGAGGCTGATCAGCATGCGCCCGTTATTCAGCGTGGCGTTGCTGCCGTCCACGCCGATGAAGGACGAGATGCTCTGCACGGCGGGGTCCTTGAGCAGCGCATCGACCAAGGCCTGCTGGCGCCGGTTCATTTCCTGGAACGAGGTGCTTTGCGACGCAACGGTGATGCCGCGGATCAGGCCGGTGTCCTCCACCGGGAAGAAGCCTTTGGGGATCGCGATATACAGCAGCACCGTCAACGCCAGCGTGCCGAACGCGACCCAGAGCGTCAGCCGCTGACGTTGCAGCACCCAGCGCAACGCATCGCCGTAAGCGGCGATCAGCCGGTCGAACAGGTGCTGGCTCCAGCGCAGGAATCGTCCCTGCCGTTCTTCGGGCACATAGTTCAGCAAACGGGCGCTGAGCATGGGAGTGAACGACAGCGATACCGCCGCGGAGATCAGGATCGCCACCGCCAGGGTGACGGCGAATTCGCGGAACAGGCGGCCGACCACGTCGCCCATGAACAGCAGCGGAATCAGCACGGCGATCAGCGAGAAGGTCAGCGAGATGATCGTGAAGCCGATCTGTTTCGCGCCCTTGAGCGCGGCTTGCATGGGCGGCTCGCCCTGCTCGATATAACGCGCGATGTTCTCGATCATCACGATCGCGTCGTCGACCACGAAGCCGGTGGCGATGGTCATCGCCATCAGCGTGAGGTTGTTGATGGAGAAACCGACCAGGTACATCACGCCGAAGGTGCCGATCAGCGACAGCGGCACCGCCATGGCCGGAATGAAGGTGGCACGCGCGTTGCGCAGGAACAGGAAGATCACCAGCACCACCAGCGCAACCGACAGCATGAGCTCGAACTTCACGTCGGCGATCGCCGACCGTATGGTCACGGTGCGGTCGGAGAGCACGGTCAGTTCGGTGGACCCGGGCAGGTTTTGCCGCAACTGGGGCAGTATCTTCTGGATGTGGTCGACCACCGCGATCACGTTGGCGCCCGGCTGGCGTTGCACATTGATGACGATGCCCGGCTTCCGGTTGACCCACGCGGCCAGCAGCGAATTCTCCGGTCCCTGCACCACGGTCGCGACATCGCTCAGCCGTACCGGGGCGCCCTTGTTATAGGAAATGATGAGATCGCGATAGTCCTGCGCCGATTGCAGCTGGTCGTTGGCATTGATGGTCATCGAACGGTTCGGGCCGTCGAAGCTGCCCTTGGGCGTATTGACGTTGGCGGCGACGATCGCCGCCTGCACGCTGGCCAGGCTCAGTCCCTGTGCGGCCAGCATGCTGCCGTTGGCCTGGACCTGTATGGCCGGCCGCTGCCCGCCGCTCAGCGTGACCAGGCCCACACCGGTCACCTGCGAGAGCTTCTGCGCAAGCCGGGTGTCGGCGAGGTCCTGCAACTGGGTGAGCGCCAGCGTGTCCGAGGTCAAGCCCAGCGTGATGACGGGCGCGTCGGCCGGGTTGACCTTGGCATAGATCGGCGGCCAGGGCAGGTCGGTCGGCAGGAACGTGGTTGCGGCATTGATGGCCGCCTGCACTTCCTGCTCGGCGACATCGAGCGGGAGATTGAGATCGAAACGCAGGTTGATGACCGACGCGCCGCCCGAACTGCTGGACCACATTTGCGACAGCCCCGGCATCTGGCCGAACTGGCGCTCCAGTGGCGAGGTGATGGAGGAGGTGATCACATCCGGGCTGGCGCCGGGGTAGAGCGTGGAGACCTGGATGGTCGGGTAGTCCACCTCCGGCAGTGCCGATTGGGGCAGCAATCTGTAACCGACAAAACCGGCCAGCAGCACCGCCACCATCAGCAATGTTGTGGCGATGGGCCGCAGTATGAATATCCGCGACGGGCTGGCTTCGCCGCCCGTCAGGTCCCCGGCCGATTCCTCGACGGGCGGCGCGGGCGTTTCGTTTGCGGGGTGTCCGGGTTCGTCGCCGCGTGTGGTGCCGGATGCGCCGGAATCATCCGGCGAGTTCGTGCCGGTCATCGGCTGGTTCCCCGGTCTGGCTGGCTGCCGCGCATTCCTTCGGGTTTGCCGTCTTTTGCGCGGTTCTTCGGATCGGCGGGAGCGGCGCCGGCGTCATGCTGGGCCACGACCTGTACGGTGCTGCCCGCCTTGAGCCGGTCGAGCCCGTCGGTGACAACGCGCTCGCCGGCCTTGAGCCCCGAGCTGACCGCGGTGTAGTCCTGGTTGGTCACGCCCGCGGTGACAGGGCGCACCGACACCTTGTTGGCCTCGTCGATGACGTAGACATAATTACCGGACGCGCCCGACGCAATGGCCGCCGAAGGAACGACGATCGCATTGGCCTGTGTGTCGACGAGCAGGCGCACGTTGACGAACTGGTTGGGGAATAACGACAGCCGGGAATTTGCAAACTGGGCCTTGATCATCACGGTACCGGTGGCGGTATTGATCTGGTTGTCCACCGCAATGACCTTGCCGGTGTCGAGCAGTTTCGTGCGGCGCTGGTCCCAGGCCTGCACGGGCAATGTTGCGCCCCGCATGCGGTCGAGCACGGCGGGCAACTGATTCTGCGCGATCGCAAATGTCGCCGTGATCGGCTGTACCTGGGCGATCGTGACGATGGGAGGCGAAGCTGAAGCCGTGCCCGAGAGCGCGCTGCCGCCGCCGCCGATCGCGCCGGATGTGCCGACCATGTTGCCCACATCGACCAGGCGCAATCCGACTATGCCGGCCCTGGGCGACGTGATGCGCGTCCATTCAAGCTGCAACTGCGCATTTTCAAGCGCTGCCTTGTCGGATGCCACGGTGCCTTTGAGTTGCGCCACGGTGGCGCGCTGGTCTACCACCTGTTGCACCGCGATGGAATCCTGGGTCAGCAACGTTTCATAGCGCTCCAGATCGGATTGCGCGCCGGCGAGCTGGGCCTCATCGCGCATCAACTGCGCTTGTGCCTGGTCGACCTGGATGCGGAATGGCCGCGGGTCTATGGTCGCCAGCACCTGCCCCTCCTTGACCGTCTGTCCTTCGCGGAAATCGATGCTTTGCAGCAGGCCCGCCACGCGCGGCATGACGTTGACGTAATTGAGCGGTATGACCGTGCCCTGAATGTCTATCCACACCGGCATGGATTCCTGTTTTGCAGTCGCCG
>JAJXTT010000130.1 GCA_021783525.1 Pseudomonadota bacterium | reverse complement strand
TGCGTTCGACGTCCGCCCCGGAAATCCACCCCATGCGCTGCGACGTTTGCGCCGCCAGGACCATGCCGGCCGCCACCGCCTCGCCATGGAGCCAGTTGCCGTAGCCCATGCCGGTTTCGATCGCGTGACCGAAGGTGTGGCCAAGGTTGAGGATCGCACGGATGCCGCCCTCGCGCTCGTCCTGCCCCACGACCTGCGCCTTGATCTCGCAGGAACGATAGATCGCATGGGTGATCGCCGCCGGGTCGAGCGCGCGCAGCTTGTCCATGTTGGCTTCCAGCCAGGCGAGGAAGTCGGCGTCCCAGATCAGGCCGTACTTGATCACCTCGGCGAGCCCGGCCGACAGCTCGCGCGCGGGCAGCGTCTTCAGGGTGTCGGTATCGGCCAGCACCACCTTCGGCTGATAGAAGGCGCCGATCATGTTCTTGCCGAGCGGATGGTTGATTCCGGTCTTGCCGCCCACGGACGAATCGACCTGCGACAACAGCGTGGTGGGGATCTGGATGAAGGGCACGCCGCGCTGGTAGCTCGCCGCCGCGAAACCTGTCATGTCGCCGATCACGCCGCCGCCCAAAGCAATGAGCGTGGTCTTGCGCTCGGCGCGGTCGGTCAGCAGCGCGTCGAAAATCAGGTTCAGCGTTTCCCAGTTCTTGTAGGCCTCGCCGTCCGGCAGCACCACTTGCGCCACCGTCACGCCGCCGGCCTCCAGCGTCGTCTTCAGCTGCGCCAGGTACAGGGGCGCCACCGTAATGTTGGTCACGACCATCACGCGCTTCTGCGCCAGAAGCGGCAGGATCAACCCAGCCTGGCCCAGCAGCCCGGCGCCGATGTGGATGGGGTAGGAGCGGTCGCCGAGGGCGACGGTGAGGGTCTGCATGGGAAATTTGTTGAATGCGAAATGATGGATGATTGTAACCAATGCCATACGTTATAGCGCCTGCGCGATTCATCCCAGGAGCCCGTTCGCCTCCCCGGGGCCTTCTCCCCGCCCTGCTGTACCGAAATTTGATCAATGTCGTCTCCCACGGCCCCGGTACTCGCCCCAAAGGCTGAACCGAACCCGAAGTCTTGGCACCCCCAATGGCGCAAGCACATCGTCGTCGCCAAACAGGACTCTGCACCCGCCCCGGCATTTTTCGATTTGAACCATTAGCAACAAGCACCCGTGCGACCATGGTCTGATGCTTTCGACCTTGAGGGTACTATTGGGGTTTCTCACGCGGTTTGTGAAGACCACCCATGGGCCCAAGGCTTGATCATCGCGAAAATGTCCGGCGTCTCGCCATCACCCCTCATCGAAGAGACGGGGACCGCAATGCTGGCATATCCCTTGCTGCCACTCTCGGCTAACGATCATGTCGTCCATGCACCCTATTTCCCCATCTCTCCGGCAGGCTCCCCTCGCCCTCCTCTCGGCGGACGGGGAAATATCGACGCACGTGACCGAACGCCGCCCGAGCCAGGGTTGTCATGTCGACACTTTTGACAAGCTTTCCGCACGTCGCGCCGGTTGCGCTCAGACGGCACAATATGTGCCGCCGTGCTTCCCTACGCTGACCGGGCCCGCCACGCACCCGCCGGCTTGGCGCACAGGCCACGCATCCGCCGGAAAAGTCGCTGCCATTCGGTATCGCACCGACACACAGGATTGTGAGTTCACTGCTACGGAAGGCTCCTTGGCATTGGGACCAGGCGCCGGGGGCCTGATTTCATGTCCCTTTCATATCCACCAAGTCATGCGTTGTGACAGGAAATCGATCGCATGAGCCGAGGCCAGAGCGTACGAAGCAGTTCCAAATGGCTGATCAGCACCAACGTACTTGGTCAGGCGATGCAATTCGCGTTCGGCATCGCGCTCGCCCGCCTGCTCGTCCCGGCCGATTTCGGCATGATCATCACGATCCAGATTTTTACCGGTTTTGTCGGCTTGGTCGCCTCGGGCGGAATGGGGCAGGCATTGATTCGCGCCAAGGACCTGCAGGAGAAGGATTTCCAGGTCATTTTCAGCATGCAGCTGGCCATTGGCTTGTTGATCTACACGGGCTTTTTCATCATCGCGCCATGGTTTGCAGACTGGTTCGGCAATCCCTTGTACAAAGACCTCCTGCGCGTTTCGGCCATCAGCTTTGTCATGCGGCCGTTTCTCAACATACACAACACCTGGCTGCAGAGAGAAATGCTTTACCGGGCGGTATCCCTGCGCAGCCTCGCCGCCGGCGTGATCAGCGGCATTACCAGCGTCGTCATGGCCATGAATGGCTGGGGGGTATGGAGCCTCGTGACCGGCGGATTGCTCGGGAGCGTGCTCGGCTACCTGATGGTATTTCGTCTCACCCCAATACGCGCCCGCCTATATTACGATGGCCAGATAGCACGCCGTCACAGCGGCTACGGATTCAAGTTCATCCTGAACGACCTGGCCAGTTACATGCGTCGCCAGACCAGCAACTTCATCATCACCAAAATGGCCGGCACCAGCATGGTCGGCTTGTTCAACAAAGGCGACAGCCTGGCCAAACTTCCCTTCGACACCATCAGTGGCCCCATCTATCAGCCGGTATTCCGCGCCATGTCCATCGAGCAGGACAACCCGGACGGGATCAAGTACCTGTTTTTCAGAATGGCCTCGTTATTGATGCTCTATACGCTCCCTATTTATGTGGGGCTGTGGTGGCTGGCGAAACCATTCATCGTCGCGGTGTATGGCGAGCACTGGGCTGATGCCGCGACCCCTCTTCAAATTCTCGCCCCCCTGGGATTGCTCTATTGCGTAGGCCATCCTTGCGGTGCGGTGCTCGCAGCCACCAATCGACTCGGACGTGAAGTCGTCGTCCAAACGATCACCTGGATCATCGTCGCCATCGGCTGCTATTTTGGTCTCGCCTGGGGACTGGCCGGAGTTGCCTATGGCATCGTGCTGAGCCAGGTCTATTCCACCACCCATATGTATCTGCTGGCCAACCAGTGCTTCAGGGCGAGGCTCAGCGAACTCGTCGGCGCGGTTGGCCCCGCCCTGCTGCTCAACGGAATCTTGATCGCCACGCTGCTTGCCGTGGACGCCCTCCTGCCATCGGGTATGCGCGAGCACGCCAAGGCCACTTACCTGGTTATCTCCGCCCTGAGCGGGGGGGCGGCCTATGCACTGGCCTTCCTCTACCTGCCGCTACCCTCTCTCGCCCCCGAAGCCCTGCGCTGGAAGAGGCTCCTCCGGCTCGCGCCTCAACAGGCATAAACGCGTGCGTTCGGCTTGCATGCTTTACCTGTGTACGTTAATGGACGATCCATTATGACATCTCAGGCATCCCCCGCCATGCTTTCCGAATCAACGTCCGAGCGTTCATTACTGATCGATCTTCGTTCGCTTTTCCTGACCGCGCAGGATCATTCGTCGCCCCCATTGATCGACGGCCAGGCTTTCACACGCACCGCACTCGCAGATGCAGGAATGGCAAGCGTTGTGCAAGACCGTTTCGCCGAAAGCCATGCGGCAGTCAGCTTCTTGCGTATCGCGGGAAAGGACGCCTCCCAGGCCAGCATCAGCCTTGATGGCGGCTATCAGCTCGAAACCTGCGTTGCAGGCGGCTGGATTATCAGCCCTCTTGATTCCAGCCGCGACAGCTACTGGATTCCCCAGGCTCCACACCTGCGCAAGCTGGACCACGATGGCCACATCCTTGCCCACCAGCAGGCACAGGCAACAGGCTGCAATGTCTCCCCATCGAGACTCGCCGTTACGCTCGATATTCCGCAAGATCAGGTACTGGACATCACGGCATGGCGCTTGCCTGCCAACGAACCCGAACTGGCCAGGTCGCTTCAGACGCTATCCACTCTTGAAAGGCAGCGTTACTTCCTGTGGAGCTCACATACGGTTTATCAGCGGCCGGCCGACCTGTATTTGCATCTGGTTCATGGCCACGTTTACGAAAACCACGAAGTTTGGCCGAAGTACTGGCGGGTTTGCTCCGAACTGGATGCCTACGCGTTGTACGTGGCCATTTCCGGCCTGCTTAAGACCACCGGCAAGCGCCTGTATGCGTTGTTGCGAGCGCAGCTGGCGTTCTCGGTGATTGCCCGCCAAGCCGAGGACGGCGGTTGGTACCACGGCGAATGGACCGACCAGATGGAGTCCCACTACCGATTGCATGGGGGGGCAATGCACCTGCTCGCCGCCTACTTCGAGGAAACCCGTGACGCAGTGGTCGGCACCGCGCTGGAAAAGGCCGCCGCCTTTGCCGCTGCGCGCACAGACCGCCTGGATTCCGGTGCGTGGTACCTGCACGACTCCCTGGAACAGAACGCAAAGACCCTAGAGAAATACCCTTTCCGCACTACACGCAGCCGCGCGTTGGGAAAGTCGGAAAGTAACCTCCTAGTCCTCAACACGCACCTGGACACCAACATTGCCATGGAGCGCTGCCGGCGGGTCACTGGTAATGGACGACACGACGCGCTCATCGACTCGGCCAACGTATCCACCCGGGCCGTCCTTGAGCTTCGTCCCGCAGAATGGCTTTATCGCCCCCTGTTCAGAGCCATCGGCCTGACCTTCCTGCCTTCCGAACAGGCCAGTAGGCTGCCGTTGTTCAAGCGGGCGCTCAAACGCATCGCCTGGAAATATCTGGTTGCGCAATTGCCCCGAATCAAGGCGCGGTTTCCGCGCCTGGTGATGCCGGACGGCTTCATTGACCGGGGCCTTGCGCAATACGGGCTCTCGGTGCGTTACCAGCCTGTCAACCTGTTGGACCTCATCCGCACCCGGCGAATGTTTGGAGACGCCCGCCTCGATGAAGTGCTGGAAAGCGGGTTTTCTTTCACGCAGCAAAGCGGGATCACGCGACGCTGGAAGGAAATGAAAGGTAAGGAAGATGACGCCCTGGGCTTCTGGGCCGAGGCGCTCTATCATCTGTGTCTGGCGAATCCCGCCCCGATATACCGCGCCTGGCTGGCCGAAGCGATGATCGACCTGGAAGACAATGCGCTCGGTTTGTCGCCCTCGCTTCTGGGCGCCAACGCCGAAGCGGTCGGGCCAGAGAAACAGCATCCCTGCCCCAGCCCACGCGACTCCAGACTGCGAGTTGCAAACCTCAGTCACGGCGAAAACATCGAACTGCTGATCGCCAACCCGACAACAGAACCAATAACACTAGAATGGGAAATTCCGCCACAAAACACAATGTCCTGGCAGGTTCTCGACAGCCACGAAAGCCAGCCCGCCGCCAGCCCGAAAATCGCTCCACGTTCGTCGCTGCGCGGCATGCTTACCGTGGGATCAACGGCCCCCACTCGCACACTGGACTCAGCTTATGATTATCAAGGAGACCAGACATTCACCCGTATTGCCGAAGTCATGCCTGGCCCACACGCCTTCAGAAGCACATAAAACGGGTACTTGCTCAAACCTCTCCAAGTGGGCGAATCTGCGCGACAATGCACCCAAACGGTTGGCCTCCATAAGAGTGCTACAAATTCCGGTGACTCCATTGGTATGAAATCTGCCTCCTGCTTAGCAAAACGCCTGTCACAAAAATGAATCAACGCGCTCGCCTAATCGCCTTTTATCTGCCCCAGTTTCATCCCACGCCGGAAAATGATGCCTGGTGGGGCAAGGGGTTTACCGAATGGACCAACGTCGCGAAGGCGAAGCCCTTGTTCCCCGGCCACTATCAGCCCCACCTGCCAGCGGACCTCGGCTTTTACGATCTGCGCCTGCCCGAGGCACGTAATGCCCAGGCTGAACTGGCCACGGAATATGGCATCGGCGGGTTTTGCTACTACCACTATTGGTTCGGTGGTCGCCGCATCCTTGAGCGGCCGGTCAACGACATTCTGAGCAGCGGCGAGCCTGACTTTCCCTTCTGCCTGTGCTGGGCCAATCACTCGTGGAATACGGCATGGCAGGGAACCGACAGCATGCTTGTCGAACAGACTTATCCCGG
>JAJXTT010000129.1 GCA_021783525.1 Pseudomonadota bacterium | reverse complement strand
CGGGTGGGTCGAGATATTGCGCTGTGATTCATGTCTGTCCGCCGCCTGTTTAGAGAAGCGAGCATCAAGCCGGGCATTGCCCTGCAAAATGAAGGCAATTCAGTTGACACTGCTAACATATCTGGTAAATTTGATACCCGAGAAATTTACTCAACCAAAGCTCCATCAATTCCCCAACCACTCTTTCAGGAGAACATCATGGCCGTACTCGTAGGTAAACAAGCTCCCGATTTCACCGCACAAGCGGTGTTAGGCAACAACGAAATCAAGGAAATCACATTCTCCAAATTCACCAAAGGCAAATACGCGGTCGTTTTCTTCTATCCGCTCGATTTTACGTTCGTATGCCCATCCGAATTGATCGCTTTCGATCACCGTCTGGAAGAGTTCAAGAAGCGCAATGTTGAGGTCATCGGTGTTTCCATCGACTCCCAGTTTACGCACCTGGCATGGAAGAACACTCCGGTGGAAAAGGGTGGTATCGGTCAGGTTGGTTACACGCTGGTGGCTGACGTCAAGCACGAGATCGCCAAGGCGTACGATGTGGAGTCCGACGGCGGCGTCGCCTATCGCGGCACTTTCCTGATCGACAAGTCCGGTCTGGTGTGGCACCAATACGTGAACAACCTGCCGCTGGGCCGCAATATCGATGAGACACTGCGTCTGGTCGACGCATTGCAGTTCACCGAAGAACACGGTGAAGTCTGCCCTGCAGGCTGGAGCAAAGGCAAGGCCGGCATGAATGCATCGACAGAGGGTGTGGCCAAGTATCTGGCTTCGCACGCCAAAGAGTTGTAAGAATAACGATCTGTTTCAGCAAAAAAAGCTCCCTCGGGAGCTTTTTTGTTGTCGTGAATACCGGGAATATTGCAGGTGAGGCGGGCAGGTTAACTGCTTTTCAGCAACACCCACACTGCTCCGCTGCCCCCTGCCTGGGTTGGTGCTTCGCAGAATGCCAATACGTGCAGATGCTGGGTCAACCAGTGGCGGGTATGAACTTTCAATATGCCGTCGCGTCCTTCGCTACGCCATCCTTTGCCGTGGATTACGCTGATGCAGCGCAACCCGCGTTGCGTTGCCTCGTGCACAAACTCTGCAAGCAGCTTTCTGGCCGCATCGGAGCTGAGGCCGTGCAAGTCGAGCTCGTCCTGCGGCGGCCATTCGCAGCGCCGCAATTTGCGCAGGGTCATCCGGCTCAAGCCGGGACGCAGGAACTCGGTGACGGCGCTGTCGCCCGCACCGTGATCGGACAAATCGTCTGCAACGACAGAAGGCGCAGGGCTGTCACGCCTGACGTTTTTGCGGGGCTTGGGGGATGGCGTGATGCGGTCGGGTGGTGCAAGCGGTACGACGCCTTCCAGCGCTTGCCGGAACAAGTCTGAGTCTTGCTCCGGCTTTTCCTTCACAAATCACCCCAGTGACGAAAGGTACTTGTCCGCATCCAGTGCGGCCATGCAACCGGTTGCGGCGCTGGTGCACGCCTGGCGATAAACGTGATCCTGTACGTCGCCCGCGGCATACACGCCTTCGATGCTGGTCTGCGTAGCGTTGCCTTCGCGTCCGCCGCGGGTGACGATGTAGCCGTTCTCCATCTCCAGTTGTCCCGCGAAGATGTCTGTGTTGGGTTTGTGGCCGATCGCGATGAAAACGCCGGCGACCTTGATGTCTTGCGTGGCACCTCCCTGCACCTGCTTGAGACGCGCGCCGGTCACGCCGCTGTCATCGCCCAGAACTTCATCCAGCGTCTGATTCAATTGCAGCGTGATCTTGCCTTCCTTCACTTTCTCCATCAGGTGGTCGATCATGATGCGCTCGGCGCGGAACGTATCGCGTCTATGTACGAGCGTGACATGCTTGGCGATGTTGGCCAGATACAGCGCTTCTTCGACAGCGGTGTTGCCGCCGCCGACGACAGCGACATCCTGGTTGCGGTAGAAGAATCCGTCGCACGTCGCGCAACCCGAAACGCCTTTGCCCATGAACGCTTCTTCCGACGGAAGCCCGATGTATTGCGCCGACGCGCCGGTGCAGATGATGAGCGCGTCGCAGGTATAGCTGCCCGCATCGCCAACCAGCAGGAACGGCTTCTGCTGGAGCTTGGCGGTGTGGATGTGGTCGAATACGATCTCCGTGTTGAAACGTTCGGCATGCTGCTGGAAGCGCTGCATCAGTTCCGGCCCCTGCACGCCGTTCACGTCGGCAGGCCAGTTATCCACTTCGGTCGTGGTCATCAGCTGTCCGCCTTGTGCCATGCCGGTGATCAACACGGGTTTAAGGTTGGCGCGCGCGGCATAGACGGCGGCCGTGTAACCGGCAGGGCCGGAACCAAGAATGATGAGGCGGTGATGCCGGGTTGCTTTTTCCATATCGATGATATTGCTTTTCCAAGGTTGAGTATGGGCCCAAATTTAACAGTGACGGCCCGTGCTGTCGAGTAGAATGAGCCGACTCGCGACATTGAGGCGCCATGAAGAAACGATTATTCCTAGTCCTGTTGTTCATGCATTGCACTGCGCAAGCGGTAGATCTACCAGGTATCCCGGCTTTCATCGACGAGATGGTGGCCAAACACCAGTTCAAGCGCGAAGAACTGGAGCAGGCATTCAGGCTCGCCGAATTTCGCGCCGATGCCATCGAGTCCATCACCAAGCCCGCGATCCTCAAGCCCTGGGTGGAATACCGTCCGAACTTCATCAATCCGCAACGCATCGGTGACGGTGTGCAATTCTGGGAAAAATATTCGGCCGCCCTGAAGCGTGCCGAAAAGCAGTATGGCGTTCCACAGGAGATCATTCTCGGCGTTCTCGGGGTGGAAACGATGTTTGGCCGCAACCTGGGCCGATATCGTGCGCTGGATGCGTTGACGACACTCGCCTTTGACTATCCGCGCCGGGCCGATTTCTTCCATGATGAACTGGAGCAATACCTGTTGCTGGCGCGCGAACAGGGATTCGACCTCTTGTCTGTCCAGTCATCCTACGCGGGTGCACTCGGCATACCGCAGTTCATGCCCAGCAGTTACCGCCGTTATGCGGTGGATTTCAACCATAACGGCAAGACCGATATCATGAACGAGCCGGAAGATGCCATTGGAAGCGTAGCCAACTATCTCAGGCAGTACGGCTGGCGCAGCGGCGAGCCGGTGGCGATCTTGTGCAAGATCGAGGACGAAAAGCGCCTGGGCATCGTGGGCGAGTCGCGCCCGTTCATTGCCTGGCAGGATGCAGGCGTGGTGCCGGTGAAGAGGCAGGAAGGATACCTGCCACCTTCGTGGCTGCTGGATTTCACGGTAGAGTCCGGCAAGGAATACTGGCTGGTGTTCAGCAATTTCAACGTCATCATGCGGTACAACAACAGCAACTACTACGCGATGTCGGTGTTTCAGCTGGCCGAAGAAATCCGTCGCGCGCGCTACTGAAACATGCGGCGGATGCGCCGCGCACCGTCGTACCGTGATTTCCAATATTGCAGCTGCATCTGCTCCGTGCGGACGCTCTCCCCGGTCTTGGGCGAGTGTACGAACTTGCCGTCGCCGACGTAGATGCCCACATGCGAATAGGCCGCATGCTGGGTGTTGTAGAACACCAGATCTCCCGGGCTCAGTTCGTCCACGCTGACCGGCGTGCCGACCCGGCTGATTCCCCGGCTGGTCCGCGGCAGCTTGATGCCGAGCGAATGACGGTAGACATGGTCGACAAAGCCGCTGCAATCAAAGCCGCCATTGGCCGAGTTGCCACCGTAGCGATAAGGCGTGTCGGCCAGGCTCACGGTATACATGACCAGATCGTTCATCTGGTCATCCGAGGCGGCATATTCCCGGTTTGGGGGAGTGCTGCAGGCGCCCAGCAGCAGCAGGACGGAAACAATCAGCGGAATTTTCATGGGCGCAATGTAAGTCAGCGCGGGGCATGCTGTAAAGCGCGGTAACCATTTCCGGCACGCTGGTGCAGGGCTTAGCCGGGTGAGCGCATGCCGCCTCTAACGGGTGATTGACCGCATCCCAAGTCGGGGCTATGGTGAGCGACTCTGGTATAGAATTATCCACTCGAACATTTGCAGGAGCAGACAATGAGTTTTACTGAAGCCGACGTACAGAATGCACTGAAGGGGCTGACCGATCCCAACACCAAGAAGGATTTCGTCAGCAGCAAATCCGTGAAGAATATCAAGATCAACGGATCCGATGTCTCGCTGGATATCTTGCTCGGTTATCCTGCAAAAAGCGTGTGGGACGAGATCAGGACGCTGGTCGAAGCGCACCTGAAATCCGCATTGCCGGGAAGCGGCAAGGTCAGCGTCAACGTCAGCAGCAAGGTCGTGCCGCATGCCGTGCAGCGCGGCGTGAAACTGGTTGACGGTGTGAAGAACATCATTGCGGTGGCGAGCGGAAAGGGCGGCGTCGGCAAAAGCACCACTGCTGTGAACTTGGCGCTGGCATTGGCTGCCGAAGGTGCCCGTGTCGGCATCCTGGATGCCGACATCTACGGACCTTCGCAACCCACGATGCTGGGCATCACGGGGCGGCCGGTTTCCAAGGACGGCAAGTCGATGGAGCCCATGGAGGGACATGGCTTGCAGGCGATGTCCATCGGCTTCATGATCGAAGGCGAGGATGCGCCGATGGTCTGGCGCGGTCCCATGGTGACACAGGCGCTGGAGCAGTTGCTGCGCCAGACGAATTGGGACAATCTGGATTACCTGGTGATCGACCTGCCTCCCGGCACGGGCGACATCCAGCTCACCCTGGCGCAGAAAGTGCCGGTCACCGGTGCCGTGATCGTCACCACCCCGCAGGATATCGCATTGCTGGACGCGAAAAAGGGCCTGAAGATGTTCGAGAAGGTGGACGTGAAGATCATCGGCATCGTCGAGAACATGAGCACGCATATCTGTTCCAAGTGCGGACACGAAGAGCATATCTTCGGCGCGGGCGGCGGCGAAAAGATGTGCGCCGATTACAAGGTGGAATTCCTCGGCGGACTGCCGCTCGATATCCGCATCCGCGAGCAGGCGGATTCCGGCAAGCCGACGGTAGTGGCCGATCCCGATGGCAAGCTTGCCAAGGTCTACAAGCAGATCGCACGGCGCGTCGCGGTCAAAGTCGCCGACATGGCGCAAGACCACAGTGCGGCCTTCCCCAAGATTGTGGTGCAGAACACCTGATCGGGAGAAAGTGACTGGCGTAGCGAACGGGCCGGGAAACCGGCCTGTTCTTCATGGCGTGAACGGTCAGATAGGGTTTTCCGACAAATGAACGATCAACAACTACTGCGCTATAGCCGCCATATCCTGCTGGAAGAGATCGGCATCGAAGGCCAGCAGCGCCTGCTGGGCAGCCATGCGCTAATCATCGGTGTCGGCGGACTGGGTTCGCCCACCGCGCTGTACCTCGCTGCAAGCGGCGTCGGACGGCTCACTTTGTGCGACCACGACACAGTGGACTTCAGCAACCTGCAACGCCAGATCATCCACCGCACAGCGATGGTCGGCCAGCCCAAAGTCATTTCGGCCCAGACTGCGCTCAACGAGATCAATCCCGAAGTGGAATGCGTCGCCTTGCCGATCCGCGCCGACGAAGCGCGACTGAACGAACTGGTCGCGCAGGCCGATATCGTGCTGGATTGCAGCGACAATTTCGACACGCGCTACGCGGTCAACCGCGCCTGCATGGCACAGCGCAAACCGCTGGTGTCGGGTGCGGCCATCCAGTTTCACGGCCAGGTCGCCGTGTTCGATTGCCGCCGCGACGACACGCCCTGCTACAACTGCCTGTTTCCCGAAGACAGCGAAGCGGAAGAATTGCGTTGTGCGACGACTGGTGTCTTTGCGCCGCTGGTGGGCATCATCGGCGCATTGCAGGCGGCGGAAGCGCTCAAGCTTTTGATCGGAATAGACCGCGGTCTGAGCGGCAAACTGCTTTCCGTCAATGCACTGGACATGAATATCCTG
>JAJXTT010000128.1 GCA_021783525.1 Pseudomonadota bacterium | reverse complement strand
GAGAACGATGGAAATGTTTTTGACCGCGCTCATGCTATACCTTTTTGATGACAGACTTGCCGAACATGCCGGCCGGCTTGATCGCCAGTACCAGCAGCAGCAGCAACAACCCCGGCACATCCTTGTAGCCGGTCGAGATGTAGTAACCGGTCGTGGTCTCCGCGATGCCCAGGATCAGGCCGCCAACGATCACGCCCATACCGCTGTTCAGGCCGCCGATGATGGCGACCGCAAACGCCTTGAGGCCGAGCACCGCGCCCATGGTGGAACCGGTGAGCGTCAGGGGAGCGACCAGCACGCCGGCGAAGGCAGCCGTCATCGAACTCAGCGCGTAGGAAAAAGTGATCACCATGCTGGTATTGATGCCCATCAGGCCGGCCGCATCGCGGTCGTTGGAGGTCGCCACGACGGCTTTTCCGTAGATGGATTTGCGGTTGAAGAACTCCACGGCCAGCATGATCGCCAGCGCGCCCACGACCACCAGGATCTCCATCGGCAGCACGCGGATACCCATGAATTGCAGCGGCGACGTCGGCAGCGGCGAGGGGAAGGTGATGTCGTCATGACCCCAGACGTTCTCGGCGACGTTCTTGAATATGATCGCCAGCGAGATCGTGGTCATGATCCATCCGAATTCGGATTTCGTCTTGATCGCGGGCTGCACGCCCACGCGTTCCACAAAGATGCCCTGCAGTGCCCCGAACACCAGCACCAGGGGGATCATCAGCCAGTAGCTCATGTGCCCGACCAATGTGAGGCCGACCAGTGCGCCCAGCATCAGCGCTTCGCCCTGGCCGAAATTCAACGTACCCGATGTTGCGAAAGTCAGCTGATAACCGAATGCTATCAAAGCGTAGATCATCCCGAGCGCGATGCCGCTGACTATGAGTTGCGCGAGGATTTCCATAATGCATTACTCCTTCTGTTTGCGATTTGGGCCGGCGACTGCCCGGCCCAAATCACGACTACCAAAACATTGCGGTCCGGGCCGATTATTTCTTGGCCTTGCCCATCTCTTTTTCACGCACCGCGTTGGCCTTGTCGGCGGCATTGGCGTACACCACATGACCGTCCTGGACCTTGCCCATCACCACCATGTTCATGGTGATCGCTTCGTGATCGTCATGCGTGAACGGATGGTCGTACGTGGTGACCACACCCTCAACCTTGTCCTGCAGATTCTCCAGCGCCTGACGGATCTTCACGCCATCCGTGCTTCCCGCCTGCTTGATGGCGGCGGCCAGGATGTACATGGAGTCGTAACCCTGGGCTGCGGAAACGGGCGAAGGAATACGGCCATTCGCCGGGTTGTAAGCCTTCAGGTATGCATCGATGAAGGCTTTGCGCTTCGGCGTGTTCGGCTCCTGGATGAAAGTCTGCGGCATATGGGCGCCTTCGCCGTTCTTGCCGGCGTTGTCGATGAAGTTGCCCATGGACAGCGTCCAGCTTCCGATCATCGGGACTTTCCAGCCCAGCTTTTCCATGCCGTTCGCAATCTGCGCCAGCTCGGGACCGATGGCATAAGTCAGGATCGCCTGTGCGCCGGCTTCCTTGGCCTTGAGCAGCTGTGCGGTCATGTCCACATCCTTGATATTGAACTTCTCCACCGCGACCGGGGTGATGTTCTTGGCCGCCAGTGCCTTCTCCAGGTCGGCGCGTCCAAGCTGGCCGTAGTTGGTGGAGTCGGCCAGGATCGCCACCTTGGTGTATTTGTTCACGTCAATAGCCTGCTTGACGATCATCGCAGACTGGATGGAGTCGTTGGCGGCATTGCGGAAGATGTAGTTGTCCGCGAATTCCGGGGGCAGGAACTGCTTGGTCACCAGCGAGCCGGTGGCAACGTTGTTGATCACCGGGATCCTGGCTTCCTGGTAGAAGCGCTGCGACGCCAGCGAAACTCCGGTATTGATGTAGCCCACGGTTGCGACCACACCCTCCTTGTTGATCAGTTCCTGCGCAACCTGCACGCCGCGTCCGTTCTCGGCCTGGTCATCGCGCTCCACCAGCTCGATCTTGCGTCCGAGAACACCGCCCTTGGCGTTGATCTCGGCAGTCGCCAGCCTGACGCCGTCGCGCATGGAAACGCCCATGGGGCTGGAGCCACCGGTGTACGGACCCGAAACGCCGATCTTGATCGTATCTGCGGCGAAGGCGGAACACGACGCCGCGAATGCAATCGCGGCGACTATGGATTTCAATTTGATGTTCATATTTCTCTCCCGGGTAATGGTCAATCAAAAAAGCACTCAACAACAAAAGCACCTGCACACCACTGAACCAACTTATCACAATGACTGCCTGAAATTTACTTAGGCGAAATATCCGCCACTATGCGGAATTATCGCGTTCGAACCTGACAGGGAACTGACACAAGGCGAAACGAGGCAAAAAGAATGACTGAATATTACATGGAAACTATGCATTCAATCCCAGTTTGGCCGCAAGGCCGATGCGCTGCAATTTGCCCGTGGCGCCCTTCGGAATCTCGGCCATGAACAGGATCTTTCTGGGCACTTTGAACGCCGCCAGCCTGGTCGCCGCGAATTCGCGCAACGCCTGTTCGTCCAGGCTGAAGCCCTCCCGCAACACCACCGCCGCAGCCACGTCTTCTCCCAACTTTTCATGCGGCATGGCAAATGTGACAACCTGCATGACAGCAGGGTGATGCATCAGGACTTCGTCGACTTCCAGCGGGGATATTTTCTCCCCGCCCCGGTTGATGATCTCCTTCAAACGACCGGTCAGGGTCAAATACCCGTCTTCCGAAAGCGAGCCCTGGTCGCCGGTGCGGAACCAGCCGTTGACAAAGGCTTCCGCGTTCGCCTTGGGGTTATTCTCGTAACCCAGCGTCACGTTCTCCCCGCGAATCACGACCTCCCCGATCGCGCCGGATTTGAGCAACTTGCCTTCGTTGTCCATGATGGCGATCTCGGGGCCGGCCGCGATGCCGACCGAGCCGGGAACCCGCCTGGCGGGCGGCAAAGGATTGCTCGCCATCTGGTGGGCGGCTTCCGTCATTCCGTACGATTCGATCAACGGGGCGTTGAAAGTCTTTTCCAGTTCGGCGATGACCTGCGTCGGCATGGAGGAAGACGAAGAGCGGATGAACCGCAACGGGTTGGCCGCAATGACATCCATATTGCCGGCGGCACGGGACAGGATGGTCTGGTGCATGGTCGGCACGGCGGTGTACCAGGTCGGCCTGCATTCTTTCATCCATGCATAGAATTTCAGCGCGTTGAATCCCGGCGTGCAGAATATCTGGCTGCCGACGGCCATCGGCGCGAGCACCCCCGCGATCAGCCCGTGGATATGGAACAGCGGCATCACATGCAGCTCGCGGTCCTCCTGCCGGAGAGCGAGCGTCGTGCTGATGTTGCGCGCGGAGGCGCACACGTTCCTGTGGGTGAGCGGGACGATCTTCGGCCGCGAAGTCGTGCCGGAAGTATGCAGGATCAATGCGATATCGTCGGTCTGCGCAAGCCCGGCATGCGCACCCGACACACCCGCAGTGCCCGCACCGGAAATGCTGAAACTGCCCGCGCCGTTTTCGGGAGCCGGGGTCAATTCGAGGATCGCGATGCCCAGTTTCGCCGCGACGGCGCGGGCCGGGGTCTCGCTCCCGTTCGCGACCACCAGCGCCTTGGCTTTCAGATCGCCGAGATAGAACTCGAACTCGTCCGCCCGGTAGGCCATGTTCAGGGGGGCCGCCGTGCAGCCGCTCGCGACCGCGACAAATGCCGTCGCCATTTCGGGGCAATTGGGCATCACGATACCCACCCGGTCTCCCCTGCCCACGCCCAGCCGGTTGAGCGTCTGCACGGTATCCTCCACGAGCGCGTTCAAAGCCTGGTAGGTCAGGGGCTGCGCCGAAGGCGCCGTGATCGCGATCGCGGAAGGTGTGTCCTTTGCATGGATCGCGATCATTTCGGGGAGAGTGGTGAATTTTTTCATGGCTGGTCAGTCCGGGTTGAAAAGGTCGTGGGTTCAGGAGATGCGCAAGGTGCCTTTGTGCTGCTGCAATTTGTTTGCCAGCAGCGACACCAGCGCATAGACGGCATCGATGTTCGGGGTCGGGGTTTCGGTGATCCGGCCCAGCTCCATGACCGAGCCGACCAGCGCGTCGAGTTCGAGCGGCCGGCCGAGCTCCACATCCTGCAGCATGGAGGTCTTGTGCTGGCCCACCGCCTGCGCGCCATTGATGCGTTTTTCCAGGCTCACCTTGAACTGGACGCCCAGTTTCTCGCCGATGGCCTGCGCTTCCCGCATCATGTTGGCGGCCAGTTCACGCGTGGCCGGAAACACGCAGATGTCTTCCAGGGTGGCATGCGTCAGCGCGCTGATCGGGTTGAAGCTCAGGTTGCCCCATAACTTCAGCCAGATCTCGGAGCGTATGTCGTTCGAGATCGGCGATTTGAACCCGGCGCCCTTGAATGCCTCGCTGATCGCGCGAATGCTCGGCGTGTCGCTGCCGTCTATCTCGCCGAGCGAAAATCGGTTCCCTTCGATCACCTTGATCACGCCCGGGCTGATGACTTCGCTCGCGGGATATACGACGCTGCCGATCACGCGATCGACGTCGATGTATTTCGCGATGATGCCGTCCGGGTCGACGGCCTTCACGTGCGTGCCCTGATAACGCTGCCCCAGCTCGCCGGGCAGCTTGTGGAAGTACCACCAGGGAATGCCGTTCTGCATCGTGACGATCCGGGTCCCGGCATGCATCAGCGCGGGGAGTTCCGCCGCGATGGCGGCGACCTGGTGCGCCTTGAGCGTCAGGATCACCACATCCTGGATGCCGGCGTCCGCCATGACCGAGGTTGCCTTGATCGGCTTGACGAGCAGCTCGCTGCCGTCTTCCTCGATCAGCTTCAGCCCGTTTTGCTGCACCGCGGCCAGATTCGCCCCGCGCAGGATCAGGGTGACCTCGTGTCCCGCTTGCGCAAACCTGGCTCCCAACATGCCGCCAATGGCACCTGCTCCTACGATACAAATCTTCATGGCCGTGTCTTCAAGTCTCGTTTATTGATCAAAGCATCAAACCGGGCCCGCCCCGAACTGGTTGCGCAGCGTCCCGATACCGTCGATACAGACCTCGACCACCGATCCCGGCTTCATCGGCATCACCCCGAGCGAGGTGCCGCACGCGATCACATCGCCCGGCTCCAGGGTCATGTCCTGACTGAGGGCTTGCACGATCTTTTCCGGCGAAAAGATCATGTCGTTGCAAGGGTAGTTCTGGCGTTCCCGTTCGTTGACCCTGGTTCTGACATACAAGGTGCTCCAATCGAGCCCCGTCGCGATGACCGGGCCGATGACACCGAATCCGTCGAAGCTCTTGGCCCGGGTCCACTGCGCGAACGCGGCATCCTTGTTGATCAGGTCCAGGGCGGTGATATCGTTGATGCAGGTAAAACCGAATATGGCTTGCCGCGCCTCTTCCTCATCCAGGCCCTTGCACTTCCGCCCGATCACGATGCCCAGCTCGCCCTCATAGACCACCCGCCCGTCGTAGCTGGCCGGCGGTTGCACCACATGCTCGTGCGCGCAGTAGCTGTTGGGCGCCTTGATCAGGTACAGCGGCTCGGCCGGGATCGCAAGGTTCTGCTTGGTCGCCTGCGCGTGGTAGTTGTTCCACAACGCGATCAGCTTGCCGGGCCTGCACGGCAGCTCGACGCTGATATCGGCCAACGCAAGGCCGGCGCCCGTCCTGCGCGGCGCGACAAACATGTCTCCCTCGAAAACTGCGACCCGGTCACCTTCGACCTGGCCGAATCCGGGCTTTCCTTGATGGGTGAACGCGATCCACTTTGCCATTGATTTCCCCGAAAAATTGGTTAGAGCTGGTTCTTGTGGACGATGTCATTGAACCCTGCAATGACCTTGCGCCGCCAGGGTTTGAGCACCCCGATCGCAAGCAGCGCAGCCAGGATGTTTGCGGCGGCGGCGATGATGAATACCAT
>JAJXTT010000127.1 GCA_021783525.1 Pseudomonadota bacterium | reverse complement strand
ACGGCCGCGTCATCAAGGTCGAGCGCACGCAGGATCCGTATGCGCAACGCGATGCGATCCTGGTCAGCGTGTTCATGAACGTGTTCAACGTGCATTCCAACCGCAGTCCGGTCGACGGCAAGGTGGAAAAGATCGAGTATTTCCCGGGCAAGTTCGTCAATGCCGATCTGGACAAGGCTTCCGCCGAGAACGAGCGCAATGCGGTGGTGCTGACGACGAACGACGGCCAGACTGTGACCTTTGTACAGGTGGCCGGGCTGATCGCCCGCCGCATCCTGTGCTACATCAAAGCGGGCGACGTGCTGACGCGCGGCCAGCGTTACGGATTCATCCGCTTCGGCTCCCGCGTTGATGTCTACCTGCCGCTGACCGCTACCGTAAAAGTCGCTATCGGTGATAAAGTGTCCGCCACCACAACCATCCTGGCGAAGCTCTGAGACCCATGAACGAAGTAGAACAGCGCAAACATATGGACTTACGTCGGCGCAGCATCTATCTGCTGCCCAACCTGTTCACCACGGCCGCGCTGTTTGCCGGGTTCTATGCCATCGTGCAGGCCATGAACGGCAAGTTCGAATACGCTGCCGTGGCCATTTTCATCGCCATGGTGCTGGACGGGCTGGATGGCCGCGTGGCGCGCCTGACGCACACCCAGAGCGAGTTCGGCGCGGAATACGACAGTCTCTCCGACATGGTGTCGTTCGGCGTCGCGCCTTCCATCCTGATGTACGAATGGGCGTTCCGCGATCTGGGCAAATGGGGCTGGTTCGCCGCCTTCATTTTCTGCGCGGGCGCGGCATTGCGCCTGGCGCGCTTCAACACCAATATCGACGTGGTCGACAAACGCTACTTTCAGGGATTGCCCAGTCCGGCCGCCGCGGCCCTGGTGGCGGGATTTGTCTGGGTGATGCTGGACAATCATTTCACCGGCTTCGAGTTGCGCTGGTATGCCGCGTTGCTGACCGTGTTTGCCGGCCTGAGCATGGTGAGCAACCTCAAGTATTACAGTTTCAAGGCCGTCAACATGCGCAAGAGTGTGCCGTTCATCGTCATCTTCCTGTTTGTGCTGTTCTTTATTTTTGTCGCGCAGGACCCGCCGCTTAATTTGTTCCTGCTGTTCTTCGGGTACTGCCTGTCCGGCTATGTGATGTGGCTGCTCGGATTGCGCAAGCCGAAGCCGCCCGCACTTCCCGATTCCCCGACACCTCCCTGAACCAGAAAAACCTGGGGCGCCCGGCTGAAGCGGGCGCCCCTGTATCTTCGCCTGTCGAATGCTACTTGGCGTGCGCCATCTTTTGCCGGCTGATCTCGGTCAACCGCAGTATCTTCGCGGATGAGAACAATCCGCGCAGCCGGGGTTGCTGTCCGACCATGACGTCGAGGACGGGCAGGTGAGTCCTGCCTTTCTTCTGCAAGGCTTCGAGGACGTTTTGCACGTTCGCCTTTTCGATCTCGTGCAACTCGGCAACCACCCAGTCCTTGGTGTGTTCCATGATGTCGCCGACCCGGATGTCCTTGTGGGTAACGCCTTTATCCGAGAAACCGACGCTTTGCAGGTAGCGCATGGGCTTTTCGCCCATGATGTCGTAAGAGGTGATGGAGCCGAGCAGTCTGTCGGAACCCTTCTCCTTCACGAATGCGATACGCAGGCCGGCTACCTTCATCTTGTGCAAGGCATCGTCTATGGTCTCGTCCGGATGGACCATGAACATCGCGCGCATCCGGAAATCCGTCATCACCGACAGGGCGGGATCCTTAAGATCGACCTGCCATGGTTCGTTGCTGGGCTCCAGTATCTCCTGGATATGCGATGAGGTCTTCAATACAAAAGGGTGGTGCTGTTGGTGCGGCATGGCGGTCTCCTTGTATCCAATTGGCCTGCGAGAGGGATTTTATCCGCTTTTTGCCGTTGAGACCGCGCCATCCGGCCGATGCCATTCACCGGTCAGGAGCGTTCCCAGAGCGTCTCGCGTTGATCCGCAGAACGATTGAGTGTCCTGCTCAGCACAAACAGCAGATCCGAGAGGCGGTTGAGATAGTGCAGGCCCTCCCGGGGAACGGTTTCGCCGTGCATCAGGTGCAAAAGGTCGCGCTCGGCGCGGCGCGCCACACTGCGCGCCACATGACATAGGGCCGCGGCTCGCGTGCCGCCGGGCAGGATGAATTCCTTGAGCGGGGGGAGATCTGCGTTGAAGCGGCCGATGGCGGCATCCAGACGGGCAAGTTTGGCGGCATCGAACGCGGGCGCCCCGGGCGAGGCAAGCACAGCACCGAGGTCGAAGAGGTCGTTCTGGATACGGAGCAATTCGGAATGTGCGTCGACCGGCATGGTCTCGGCGAGCAGTACGCCGAGATGGCTGTTGAGTTCGTCCACGCTGCCGATGGCGGTGATGCGCGCACAATCCTTCGCCACGCGCGTACCGTCCGCCAATCCGGTCGTGCCGTCGTCGCCGGTGCGAGTGGTTATCTTGCTGAGTCTCATGTCACTGTTTCTCCAGGCAACTCATGTAGACCATTGCATCCGGCGTGGTCTTGTTGCGTTGCGCCTGCCAGATCATTTCGCCCAGGCAATCCATGATCGCATGCTGCGCCTCGTGTTCCGATTCATATTTTTGCGTCAAACGCACGAACTGTTCGCGGATACCCTGCGGCTGGCCGATCGAGATCTGCTCTTCGATGGTCAGGTGCATCATCAGGTGCAAAAATGGATTGACCACGCTGCCGTCCGGCGCAAAGTCCTTGTCCTGATTGCCTTCGGGATCGTCGAACAGCGCGTGGTATTCAGGGTGCTTGTCGATGAGTTGGGCGGTGAGGTCCTCCAGCGGCGTCAGCAATTCTCCGGCACGACGCTTGCGCCAGGATTCGAACAGGAAATTTCTTGCTTCATCGCGGGTGGGATTGAACATTGGTAACGCCTTTATCGTCCACGCGAATTGTCCCTGCATCAGTCATATCCGTCAACGCACAGTTGCCGTGTCACTGGGTGACCAGACAGCACCAATGCCTTTGGTCACCTTGTGCAAACAGCGGACGAAGCTGTTGCGGAGCGTGCAAAGGCGATCAATGAGATAACTTCCCCAATTCAATACCAAGTCTGGCTTTGTCGTTGATTCCCAGCTTCAAGTAGATATTGTTGGTATGAGTCTTGACAGTTGAGGGAGAAATATCCAGATTGATCGCGATGGTCTTGTAATCGCAGCCGTCTGAAATATGCCGTGCGATTTCCAGTTCGCGCGAGCTCAGCGTATCGGCCGGAATCTTTGCTCTCGCACGTAACAATGTCAGTTCGTGCGTCCGGAAAATGCTGATGGCGATGGACTGGCCGACGTATTTCTGATCGGAGATCGCATCCAGAATTGCCTGTGGCAACGATGGGCCTTTCCATAACGGCCATTCGGTTCTGCAAATTTCCACGAAAGAAGGCATTGCGACGTGTAATAGCCCGGAGCCGTCGCAAGCCGCAAGCGCATTGAAACTGCTGCGCTGATAGGCCGAGAACATATTGGGAAGGTTTGTCAACCAGTTCGTTCTCGCAGCCTCAATCAGATGCTGAAACAGAATTTCTTTTAGCGCGCGTTCCTGTTCAGTAAAGGGATGATCGATGTTCGAGCGGTAAAGACATATTGAGTTGACCAGACGAGTGTCCGGGTCGATGCTTCCTGTGGCGACAATGTGTTCAACACCATGGATTTTGCAATGGTGGTCGTAAATATCGGTGTTCTTGTATTCACGGAATACATCCACGTTAAAAGCGCGGTTGCTATGTATCGTGACATCGCGCGCCAGCTTGTCTTCGTGCTGGAATTGCAGCCAGTTTTCGAGAAAATTGGCGGGCAGGTTGTAAAGATGAACGATATGGGCGACGGGCGTCTCGTTTATCCATCTTCCTGTGAACCACACACAAGAATCAAAAGGAATGAGATTCCTTGTTTCGGAAATTGCCCAGTCCTTGAATTCGTTGGACGGTTTTTCCAGTGCACCCCGTGAAAGTTTTAGCAGGAAGTTGCTGAGTTGTTGCATGAGTTTTCTCCCCGATATTTTATGGACGCAGCATCCTCAAGTACCTTCCGCAAAAGTTTCTCAGCAATATGCCGAATCCGCAAGAAAAACAGTAAATGCATGCAATAGTCAATACAGAAAATGGAGGAGTCCATTTGCAGAAAATGGCGGGTAGCATCCTTGACGAACTGGCTACGCGGGGAATCGGTAATGAGTATATAGGCCGAAAGGCCTAGATATTCTTGTTGCGATACTGGTACGCGGAGACGACTCAGGGCTCCGCCCTGCATTGACAGGACTTGGTCCGGACATCGGTTTCCAAATCTAATTTTCTACAGGGATGGTTTGAATGGATAATAAAAATAGAGGCTTCATCAAAATTGGCGGTGAATTGTTGGCATTTGGTTCGATAGTCGGCGTACTGCTGGCGGGTTGCGGTGGTGGAAGCAGTGCCGTTTCTACACCCGCATCAAGTGCGGTTGCAATGTCCATCACCCCTGCCTTGGGCCAGGTATATAGCGGCCAGATCAGCGTGACCGGCAGTAACGGCACCAACAGGAACTATGCTGTCGCAAGTGGTGTGGCGTCCGTTACGGCGGACATTTCCGGCATGACGGCTCCCTTGCTGATCGCGTTGACGGGTGACCCGGCAAACGGCAATCAACTCGTATTTTTCGATGAAGGCCTGCACGGCATCGCTTCATCAGTTGTGAGCGCCCCGGCTTCTGCGGTGCGCGCCATCGTCCCCGACATCGCAAATCTGCCCGCTACGGGGATTGCCGTAACTCCACTGACTGAAGTGGCCGCCGCTGCCGTCACCAATGCATCCGGTGTCGTAGACATATCGACGCTCTCGGTCGCTTCCGCATTGGGTGCAAATGCAGAAGCGCTGGCTCTTGCCCAGAGCCTCTCCAATTCGACCGTGATTCTCGATGTGCTGGCACCACCCACGACCGCCAGGATGATGAACCAGACACTTGGTGTGACCGCCGGCGACGTATATGCAAAGATACTTTATACGCTGGCTAACCTGCCGAGCGGTACCTACGGTGCGAATGCTTATGCAAAGGCACGTACGTTGGGGAACATCATCGCCAGCACTGGTAATCTCCCCTCCACCTTCGATGCGGATGTGGTTGCCGCGAATGCTGCAGTGACCATGGCCGGTTACAGCGGCACGATACCAGTTGCGATATCGGTCATAGCACCGGTCGGGACTGCTGGAGCGCCTATTTCAACCAATTACTTTGATTTCAATTATCTGCAGAATGTAAATGGCGCTGCTTCGGCAGTGGCAGCAAGTATTGTGGACAACGGCTCTGGGACTCAGACAAACAACCTGACATTCGGCCCGACACCAACTATCGCCTCATTCAATGCTGTCGCTGGCGGCTATAGCTGGGGACTGCCCTTGACCTATGGCATGGGATTCAATTCCAGTTTCTCCGACTCCAATGTTCCGGCCGCCGCAATGATTTGCCAGGCAGCGGGAGGGATTGGCGGCGTAAACGGGAAATCTACAGATGTGCTGGTGACAAGTGCTTCCACGCCTCTCGTCTCCGCCGGGGCACTCGCCGGTCTGACCTTCAGCACGTATGACGAAGATTGCCTGAGTGTGAGTGGCCATTCGGCTTCGTTTGACGCCAGCGGAAATGCAACGTTCAACGTTACAAATGGCGGGGTTGCGTCGACGGTCAGCTTTACTGCTGCCGAGTTCACTTCTGCCTTGACAGGGACGCCGACTACGAAGGGTGGTGGCTACACAACGTTCAGCGCATACAGCTACAAGACCGCATTCGGATTAACCAGGTATGTATTGGTCGAACATGGGAGTTCTGTTGCTACAGGGCTGACAAGCGGCTATGTTGGAATCTGGCGTCAGTAAGAATGTAATTCAGTGAGGTAAACCCCCGGCTATGCCGGGGGACTCACCAAGGTTTGACCTATACGACGGTCGGAGTGAATCTCCGAGTCTTGACCAAAAGACGAAGGAGATTCACAAATGAAAGAGTACCA
>JAJXTT010000126.1 GCA_021783525.1 Pseudomonadota bacterium | reverse complement strand
ATTGCGCCGATGACTGCCCACAGCAGGCCGAACCAGAAAGTGCGTATCTGCCAGCGAAAGTGGCTCTCCAGCCAGGTTCCGGCAGCGTCTTCCCGTTTAACGTAATTGATGATGATCCCGACGATGGCAGTAATACCGGTGAAATAAGACAGCGCGTACAGCACGTAAACGACCTGCACGAGGCTTTTCAGCGACCTGATCCGTTCCTCATCCGGCACGTTGTGCTGTTCGCTCATGCCTGTTCTTTCGACCAGGAATCGCGCAGCGTCACGGTGCGATTGAACACCAGCTTGCCGCCGGGCTGATGGTCGCGGCGGTCGGTGCAAAAGTAACCCAGGCGCTCGAACTGGTAGCGCGTTTCCGGCGCCGCATCGCGCACGGCAGACTCGACCCAGCCTTTCACCACGGTGAGCGAGGTAGGGTTGAGATAGGTGCAGAAGTCGACTTCCTTATCCCCATCCGGCTCGGGCACCGTGAACAGGCGGTCGTACAAGCGAATCTCGGCTGGCAGTGCGTGCGCTACCGACAGGAAGTGAATCACGCCTTTTACTTTGCGCCCTTCCGGGTTTTTGCCCAGGGTGTCGTGGTCGATGCTGCAACGCAGCTCGACGACCTTGCCTGTCGCATCCTTCACCGCCTCGTCGCAGCGCATCACGTAACTGTGGCGCAGGCGCACTTCTCCGCCCAGGGTGAGGCGCTTCCAGCCCGATGGTGGCACTTCGGCGAAGTCGTCGGCCTCGATGAACAATTCCTTGCCGAAGGGCACGACGCGTTTGCCGAGTTCAGGCATGTTCGGATGAAAGTCAGCCTCGCGCGCCTGTGCGCCTTCGGCATTGGTGATGGTCACTTTGAGCGGATTGATGATGGCCATCACCCGAGGCGCTCGCAGTTCAAGGTCTTCGCGGATCGCCCCTTCCATGATGGCCATATCCACGGTGTTCTCGCTCTTGGAAACGCCGATGCGCCTGGCGAATTCGCGTATGCCCTCCGGCGTATAGCCCCTGCGGCGCATGCCGCTGATGGTCGGCATGCGCGGGTCGTCCCAGCCGTTCACGTGCTTTTCGGTCACCAGTTGCAGCAGCTTGCGCTTGCTGGTGATGGTGTAGTGCAGCTCCAGCCGCGAAAACTCG
This sequence comes from Pseudomonadota bacterium, assembly GCA_021783525.1. Lineage (GTDB taxonomy): Bacteria > Pseudomonadota > Gammaproteobacteria > Burkholderiales > Gallionellaceae > Sideroxyarcus. The sequence continues at coordinate 4,890 of JAJXTT010000126.1, read as the reverse complement.
TACTGGCGCGGATGGCAGGGGATGGTGATGTTGTCCAGCACCCAGTCGTACAGCGGGCGGTGATCCTCGAACTCCAGCGTGCAGATGGAATGCGTGATGCCTTCCAGTGCATCCGAGATGCAGTGCGTGTAGTCGTACATCGGGTAGATGCACCATTTGTCGCCGGTGCGGATGTGGTGGGCGCGCTTGATGCGGTAGATGACCGGGTCGCGCATGTTGATGTTGGGCGAGCTCATGTCGATCTTCGCGCGCAGCACCATCGCGCCGTCGGCGAATTCGCCGTTCTTCATGCGCGTGAACAGGTCGAGGTTCTCTTTGGCCGGGCGGTCGCGGTTCGGACTGTTTTTGCCGGGCTGCGTCAGTGTGCCGCGGTATTCGCGCATCTGCTCCGGCGTCAGGTCGTCCACATACGCCAGGCCTTTGTTGATGAGTTCGACCGCAAAGTCGTACAGCGCATCGAAATAATCCGACGCCCAGCGCACGTCGCCGTTCCACTGGAAGCCCAGCCAGCGCACGTCGTCCTGGATGGATTGTGCGTATTCTTCGCTCTCCTTCTCCGGATTGGTGTCGTCGAAGCGCAGGTTGCACAGTCCGTGGTAATCCTGCGCCAGGCCGAAGTTGAGGCAGATGGACTTGGCGTGGCCGACGTGCAGGTAGCCGTTCGGTTCGGGCGGAAAACGGGTGACGATGCTCTTGTGCTTCCCGCTGGCGAGGTCGCCGTCGATGATCGTGCGTATGAAATTGGAAACGGGCGGGGGCGAAACAGGGGCGTTGCTGCTCATTTTTGTTCCAGATGTATGGCAATGAAGGTGCGGAATTCTACCCGAAAACAGGCCCCGCCATGACTTAGCGCAAACCGTGTAAGGACGCCACTTATTTGGTAGAATCGCGCACTCTTTGAATCGGCCATGCCGTTGCAACTTTTCCGGAATAAACCATACGATGATTACGCTTAAACTGTTTAGCCGCGCCGCCGCATTGGGCATGCTGCTTGCGATCACCATTCCCGCCCAGGCAGATGACATCCAGGACGCCAACAAACTGTTCAAGCAAGGCCTTAACACGCAGGCAATGGACAAGGTCAACGCCTTCCTCGCCACCAAACCGAAAGATGCGCAAGCGCGCTTCCTCAAAGGCCTGATCCTTGCAGACCAGGGCAACACGGCGGAAGCGATCACGGTCTTCAGCAGCCTCACGCAGGACTACCCGGAACTGCCCGAACCATACAACAATCTCGCGGTGCTTTACGCAGGCCAGGGCCAGTACGAAAAGGCCAAGGAACAACTGGAAATGGCGATCCGCACCAACCCCACCTACGCCACCGCGCATGAGAACCTGGGCGACATCTACGCCAAGATGGCGAGCCAGGCCTACGACCGCGCCCTGCAGCTTGAGAAGAGCGGCCCCAACAGCAGCGCCAATGCCAACACCAAGACCAAGCTGGCGCTAATCCGGGAATTGTTCAGCAAGAATCCGCGCAATGGCGCCAAGCCCGCGGCTGCCGTAGCGGCAGAGTCGGCACCCGTTTCCGCCCCGGTTGCCGTTTCTGCCGTTGCCGTCACCACACCAGTCACCACACCGGTCTCCGCGCCTGTCCCGGCGCCCGCCACCGCAGCGCCGGTCTTGACACCTGTGCAAGCCAAACCCGCCGTTGCTGTCGCCGCCGTCAACGCCGATCCCGGCGCGGAACTGCTGAGCAGCACGAAAGAGTGGGCCGCGGCCTGGTCTGCCAAGAACAGCAAGAAATACCTCACCTTCTATGCGAAGGATTTCAAGACGCCGGACGGAATCAGCCGCAGCGCATGGGAAGCCCAGCGCAAGCAACGCATCGCGGCCCCCAAATCCATCCATGTCGAAGTGCGCGATGCCAGGGTCAAAGTGATTGACGACAAGCATGCCAGCGTCAGCTTCAAGCAGACCTATCGCGCCAGCCACCTGAATGTCATCTCCAACAAGACGCTGGACTGGGTGAAAGCCGACGGGCAATGGCTGATCGCGGAAGAGCGTTCGGGCAAGTGACCATGCCAAGCCGCCTGCTCGCGCTGATGCTGCTTTCCTTTGCCATACCCGCCATGGCGGGAGAATCGATGTCGCGCGAAATGGAGATCGGGATGGCCAGGAGCTTGCGTGCGGTTGGCGAGAATCGCCTGGACGTCGCGCTGAATGAAGTCGATTCGCTGCTCAGGATCAACCCCAATTTCAAGCTGGCGCAATTGGTCAGGGGCGACCTGCTGTTGGCGCGCTCAAGACCCATCAGCAATTTTGGCGATGCCCCCAATGCGCCGCGGGACCGCATACAGGACCTGCGGGAGGAAGCGGAGGCACGGCTGCAACGCGTCGAGCAGCAGCAACCCGTCGCCGTGCCGAAATACCTGTGGCAACTTTCGCCGGCGCAGCGTTTTGCCGTGGTGGTGGATACCGGAAAATCGACGCTGTACCTCTATGAAAACGTGAACGGCGAGCCGCGCTACGTTTCGGACTTCTATATCAGCGTCGGCAAGAAAGGCGCGGACAAGGTCTCCGAAGGCGACCAGAAAACGCCGGTTGGCGTGTATTTCGTCAACGGACACCTGACCCGCGACAAGCTCACCGATTTCTACGGACCCGGCGCCTACCCGCTGAGCTACCCCAATGAATGGGACAAGCGTGAAGGACGCGACGGGCACGGCATCTGGCTGCACGGCACACCCAGCGACACCTACAGCCGGCCGCCGCGCGCCAGCAACGGCTGCGTGGTGCTGGCCAACAACGACCTCAACGAGATCGGCAGCCATCTGCAGATCGGCATCACGCCCGTCATCATCGCCAGCAAGATCGACTGGAGCAACGAGGCGGACCATGCCGACCGCGCCTCGCTGCTGAAAGCGATCGAACAGTGGCGCAGCGACTGGGCCAGCCTGAACACCGAGGCCTACCTCTCGCATTACGCGCGCGACTTCTCCACCGGCAGCGTTGCCCTGCCCGCCTTCGCGCAACAGAAGCGGCTGGTCAATTCCGGCAAGACCTGGATCAAGGTCAAGTTGTCCAACGTCAGCATCTTCCCCTACCCCAGCCAGCCGGATCTGGTGGTGGTCAACTTCGAGCAGGATTACGACAGCAACAACCTTTCCAACCGCATGAACAAACGCCAGTACTGGATGAAGCGCGACGGTCGCTGGCAAATCGTCTATGAAGGAGCAGCCTGAAATGAAACTGATACGTATCGCTCTCGCATTCCTGCTGGCCGGACTCTGCGTCCTGCCCGCCCAAGCCGAATCCACACCCGCAACCAAAGGAAATATGAAAATGGTAAAACTGCATACCAACCAAGGCGACATCACCCTGCAACTCGACGCCGAGAAAGCGCCGGTCACCGTCCAGAATTTTCTCGACTACGTGAACAGCGGCTTCTACAGCAACACCATCTTCCATCGCGTGATTCCCAACTTCATGATCCAGGGCGGCGGCTTCGAACCCGGCATGAAGCAGAAACCGACCAAGGCCCCGATCAAGAACGAAGCCGCGAACGGCCTGAAGAACGACATCTACACGATCGCCATGGCGCGTACCGGCGATCCGCATTCCGCCACGGCCCAGTTCTTCATCAACACCAAGAACAACAGCTTCCTCGACTATCCCGGCCAGGACGGCTGGGGCTACTGCGTGTTCGGCAAGGTCGTCGAGGGTAAGGAAGTGGTCGACGCCATCGGCAAGGTGAAAACCGGCAACAGCGGTTTCTTCCAGGACGTGCCTAAAGAGGACGTCATCATCACCAGCGCTGAAGTAGTTAAATAAGGATTCAGGATACGGGATACAGGATACAGGGATGAACCATCCTCAACCTGTATCCCGATTCCCCTATCTCGTATCCTGAAATGCCCCACTCCCTTTTCATTTCCGACCTGCACCTGAGTCCGGATCATCCGCAAAGCACCGCGCTGTTCCAGCGCTTCGCTGCCGGCATCGCCCCTGAGGCCGAAGCGCTGTACATCCTGGGCGACCTGTTCGAGTACTGGGCGGGAGACGACGATTTGAACGACCCGTTCCACAGGCTGATCATCGATGTCCTGCAGGGACTGGGCGCTCGCGGCACACGCATCTACATCATGCATGGCAACCGCGACTTCCTGATGGATGAAGAACTCGCCGGCGCCTGCAATGCCACCCTGCTCGATGACCCGACGCTGCTCGACCTGTACGGAACACCCACCCTGCTCACCCACGGCGACGCCTTGTGTACCGACGACATCGAGTACCAGCGCTTCCGCGCACAGGTGCGCAAAGGAGATTGGCAAGCCCGATTCCTCGCGCAGCCGCTGGCGCTGCGCAAAGCACAGATCGAACAGATGCGGACGCAGAGCAAGAGCGAGAAGAGCCTGAAGGCGGCGGACATCATGGATGTGAACGCCGCGGCTGTGGACGACCTGCTACGGCGGCACCGCTACCCGCGCCTCATCCACGGCCACACCCACCGCCCGGCAAGACACGTGCATCATCCGGACGGTCACACCTGCGAACGCTGGGTACTGGGAGACTGGGACAGCGGCAAGGCAGCCATCCTGCGCTGCGATGCACAGGGTATTGCGTGGGTGCATCTGTAGCCGAATGCCTACAGGAACCGATCCAGCAGCTTCCGGCTGTGGCGATCCAGGGCACCGGTGTCCCGGATCAGGAACGACACGCCATATCCGTCGGTGATCAGCAGCGTTGCATTGGCGAGGCGGCGGATGTGATCCTCCGCCTTGAGCAACAATTCGGTATCGCCGCGATCGGTCGATACCTGCCACTTGCTCGGCGTGGCGAAGCTGGAGACTTGCCTGATGCGGGTGATTTCCGGCATGAACTCGCGCAAGGCGAGTTCGCCCTCGATCAACTGGCGCAAGGTTCCGGGCAGGTCGCTCAATCTGTTTA
>JAJXTT010000125.1 GCA_021783525.1 Pseudomonadota bacterium | reverse complement strand
CACTGACGACGTCTTTGGCGTTCTGACGCTGGAAGGCTCGCTCGCCGCGCGCAACCACACCGGAGGTACGGCTCCGCAACAAGTGGAAGCCGCCATCGCAAGGGCTCGCAAATTACTCGCCTCCTGAGCTCCGGGCAAAAAAACGGGCCACCTTGCGATGGCCCAGAATAGGAGGAGAGTATGAAAGATTGAGTTGGTTGCAACTCAAGGCTCTAACAACTCAAGGTCGATTCTAGGAGCCCGTTCCCGTGTTGCATATATGCCAAACGGCCTATATATCGGCCTATACCTTTCGTACGGCAGCGCACACAGGTCTTCAAACCGGCTGAAGCACCGGGCTAATTTTGCAGTTTTCCCCCGCTGACCCGTTCTATCCCTGCCATGTCTATTACCGACATCACTCCGGCAAACCCATGCTGCTGCAATATCGATCGCACCTTATCGGCCTGATCATAGCCATGTTCCAGCAAGAGCCATGCATCGCGTTCAAGGAAATCGCCCGCCTGTGCGACGATGCGCCGGATGTCATCCAATCCGTCGGCGCCGGCGGCCAACGCGGACATCGGCTCGAAACGCGCATCGCCCTGCGAAAGATGCACGTCGCCTGCAGCAACATAGGGCGGATTGGAGACGATCAGGTCGTAGCGCTGCCCCGTCAGCCCGGAGAACCAGTCGCTGTGCACGAATCTCGTATTTGCGACGCCCAATTGGCGAGCGTTTTCTCGCGCCATTTCCAGTGCCGCTGCTGAGGCGTCCACTGCGGTTATTTCGGCATCCGGCCTGGCATGTGCGATCGAAAGCGCGATCGCGCCGCTGCCCGTGCCCAGATCCAGCACGCGAAACTGGCCATCCACCGGTATTCGCTGTAACGCCAGTTCGACCAGCAATTCCGTTTCCGGGCGAGGAATGAGCGTGTCCGGACTGACTTTGAATTTCAACCCGAAGAATTCCCGTTCGCCCAGAATGTACGCAACCGGCTCGCCCTGCAAGCGGCGCTGCAGCAAGGCGTCGTAGAGGGCCTGCCGAGCCGTGGTCAACGCCTGTTCGGGATGCGCAAGGAGGTAGGAACGAGGGACTTCCAGGATATGCTGCAGCAGGCATTGCACTTCGATGCGGGCGGTCGCCGCGCCGAGATCGAGCGCTGTGTTCAGCCGTACCGCGTCGGCCTGCAAGATGTCCTGTATCGTTCGCAAGGCATCAGCTTTCTTCTGCCAGCGCCGACAACTGTTCGGCCTGGTGCTCGGCCATCAGGGCATTTGTAAGCTCGGTGATGTCGCCGTCCATGATCTGGTCCATCTTGTACAGCGTAAGGTTGATGCGGTGGTCGGTGACGCGCCCCTGCGGGAAGTTGTAAGTGCGGATGCGCTCCGAGCGGTCGCCGCTACCGACCAGCGACTTGCGCTCGGCGGCGATCTTGCTGTGCGCGGCCTGTTCCTGCTTGTCCTTGATGCGCGCCGCCAGAACGCGCATGGCTTGCGCCTTGTTCTGGTGTTGCGAGCGTCCGTCCTGGCACTCGACCACTGTCCCGGTGGGGAGGTGCGTGATGCGCACGGCGGAATCGGTCTTGTTGATATGCTGGCCGCCCGCACCCGAGGCACGGAACGTGTCGATGCGCAGATCGGCAGGATTGAGCTCCACTTCGCCCACCTCGTCCGCTTCCGGCAGGATGGCGACGGTACACGCGGAGGTATGGATCCGCCCTTGCGTCTCGGTTGCCGGCACGCGCTGCACCCGGTGCGCGCCGGATTCGAACTTCAGCACCGAATAAGCGCCCTGGCCGATGATCCTCGCGATGACTTCCTTGTAGCCGCCCATCTCGCCCGGACTTTCGGAGATGATCTCGACCTGCCAGCGCCTGCGCTCGGCGAAGCGAACGTACATGCGAAAGATATCGCCGGCGAAGATCGCCGCCTCGTCGCCGCCCGTTCCGGCCCGCACCTCTAGGAAGACGTTGCGCTCGTCGTTGGGATCCTTGGGCAATAGCTGCTTCTGCAATTCGACTTCCAATTGCTCCATGCGCTCACGACCGGTCTTGATCTCTGCATCGGCAAATTCGCGCATGTCCGGATCGCTCGCCATATCCTGTGCAGTGGCGATGTCCGCCTCGCAGGCCTGCCAGGCGTGGTAAAGCTCGACCACAGGCTCGATTTCGGCACGTTCGCGATTGAGCTTGCGGAAGGCGTCCATGTCATGCGTGGCCTCCTCGCTGCTCAACAGACGAGTGACCTCGTCCAACCGCTCGCTGAGTTGGGCGAGTTTGGATGAGATGCTAGGTTTCATTCGGGAGCGTGCAGGCGGTAGATGCGGTGTACCGCGTCCAGGATCGCTTCGCGTTCGTTCGCCTGTGCCTGGTTCAATGCCTGGGTGGGCGCGTGGAGGAACTTATTGGTCAAGGATGCACTCAGCAGATCCAGCACCTTTTCCGGACTTTCGCCTTTGGCCAGCAGGCGCAGGGCTTTTTCCATTTCGGCACGGCGCTGCCGTTCCGCGTGATCGCGCAAGGCGCGGATGGTAGGCACCATTTCGCGCGATTGCATCCAGTGCATGAATTCATTGACGCCGGAATCGATGATGACTTCGGCTTCTTTCACCGCCCCCTGACGCGCATCCAGGCCATCGCGCACCACGTCGGACAGGTCGTCCACGGTGTAGAGGAAGACATCGTTCAATTCCGCGACTTCCTTTTCCACGTCGCGCGGCACCGCCAAGTCCACAATGAACAAGGGACGATGCTTGCGCGCCTTGAGTGCGCGTTCGACCATGCCTTTGCCGAGGATCGGCAAGGGGCTGGCAGTACAGGTGACGATGATGTCGTGATGCGCCAGCTGTTCCGGCAACTCGTTCAGCGTGATGGCATGGCCATTGATGCGCCGCGCCAGGACTTGCGCGCGCTCCAGCGTGCGGTTGGCGACGGTGATGTGTTTCGGGTTGCGTGCGGCGAAATGCACGGCGTTGAGCTCGATCATCTCGCCCGCGCCGATGAACAGGATGCTCTGCTCGGAAATGCTGGGGTAGATACGTTCCGCGAGCTTGACCGCGGCTGCCGCCATGGAAACCAGATTGGCGCCGATCTCGGTCTGGGTCCGCACGTCCTTGGCGACCGAGAAGGTGCGCTGGAACAGCTTGTGCAGCAAAAATCCCAATGTGCCGGCCTGCTCGGCCTGTCGCACCGCCTGTTTCATCTGCCCCAGTATCTGCGGCTCGCCCAGCACCATGGAATCCAGCCCGCTCGCCACGCGGAAAGCGTGCTTTATCGCTTCTTCCTGCGGCAGGCGGTAGATGTACGGCTCGATCTCGTTGGCAGGCAAATGGTGGTAGGCCGCCAGCCAGTCGACCGCCTGGGTCGGCGCGCTGGTACTGCAATAGATCTCGGTGCGGTTGCAGGTGGAAAGGATGGTCGCCTCCTTGGCGGCACCGTTGTCCACCAGGTCGCGCAAAGCGCTATCCAGCGTCTCGACATTGAACGCGATCTGCTCGCGCACGGCGAGCGGCGCGGTCTGATGGTTTATGCCGAAAGTGAATAACTGCATGGGAATGAAAGACTATCCGGGTTCGCAAGGATGCGGATTATAGTAGCTGGGCGGACCGAACACCAGCCAGCCCCGCCCCGGCGAACCGCCTGTTACTTCTTGGGCTGCAGCTGGGCCAGGGCCATTTCGGCATCCGGCCGCAAACGGCTGTCGGGATGTTTCTTCAGGAAGTCGGCAAATCCGGCCTGCGCCCCCGGCATATCGCCCGTGTCCGCCAGCGAGACCGCCTTCTTGAAATCCGCCAGTTCGTCGGCATCGATCTGTGGATGGGCCTCGCCCTTCCAGTAGACGTCTTCCGCATCGGCCTGCGCGCCCCGCACACCGCCGACCGCGGTCGTCGTGGCGATCTTCTTCTTCGGGGTAAGCATCTCGATCTTCCTGCGCAGGCGCTCCCAGAACGAAAGGCCCTGATTATCATCCGCGCTGTATGCCGGAGCGGCGCACACTGCGCCCAACAACACCAGCAACGCGATCAGTTTTTTCATGTAAATCTCCTTGGTTTGGATTACCACAGCTTGTTAAGTTACATCCGAATCAGAGCGTGTTCAATAGCTCCAGTTCCAGTGCACGGTGCGCCTCCTTGACCGAAGGATCCAGCGACTGCGCCTTGACAAAGGCGGCCTTGGCTTTCTTGACATCTTTGGTCGCCTTATAGGCCCGCGCCAGGTTTACCCATATATTGGCGTCGCCGGGAGACATCTGCGTCGCCGCCAGGTATGCCTTTTGCGCATCCTGATATTTATCCTCGATCATGAAGATATTGCCGCGATTGTTCATCGCGGCCGAGTTCTTGGGTTCCAGCGCGAGTACCTTGTCGAAATACTTCATTGCCTCGTCACGGTCTCCCGCTTTGGCCAGGATGATCCCCATCTGCAAATGCGCATCCACGTCGGACGGGTTCGTTTTGATTGCATTGAGATAACGCCGCGTCTTGGTCTGGGAACTGATCTTCAACACCGACATGTAGTCGGACGGGAATTTCTTTTCGATCTCGGCGCGAGATATATCGCTCTGCTTCAGGTTCGAATCCGGCAGGCTGGCCGGTTTGTATTTCTCCCAGGAAACGTGTGCATCGAGCACGGTCAAGCCCTTGTCCTTCCACTTGTAATAGGTTGCAGCGCCCTTTTCCCACGCAGGAACGAACGCGCTGCCCAGCAGCGTGGTTTCCACCGGAATCCACAAGCGACCATCGTAGATCACGTACATGTTGTCCATGGTATAGCCGTCATCGTCCGCCGCAATGCCCGCTGCAAACATCATGAACATATGCCCCGGCACCTCCAGCACGCGCGTATCGATCCCCATGCTTTCGAGCGCTGCGGAATAGACCGCCACCAGGTCGTCGCAATCGCCGGACTTGCGTTCCAGGGTTTCGCGGGGGAACTGGACATAATCGACGGTATCCACCTTGCCGGAAGTGATCTGGTAGGGATTGGTGGGGTCCGGAATATAAGTCATGCCATACACCCCCAGCATGTCGAATACCGCGGCAGCCAACTGCGTCTGGTCCTTGGTTTCCTTGAACTGGGTGACCACTGAACGCACGAAATTCATCACGGGAGGATCTTTGGGGGTAATAAATGCGGCATAACGGTCCTGGTCGTCCCAGGTCAGGCGATGCTTGTCGTAGACGTTCACCGTCGGGGTCTTGCTGAACGCCACACGTTTGCCATCCTCGAAATAGCTCGCCTCGATCATTGCCTGCACCGAGCTGTCTTCCGTGATGGTCAGGATGCTGTTGTTGAAGACAGCCTTGAGCGCAACTTCCGCGCTTTCCCCCGGCGCGAGCTTGTCCAGCTTGGTTTCCGTCGGGAAGTCCATGAAATCGCGCAACTGGAACGTCACTTTGACCCGTTCCATGTTCTTGTTGGTATTGTTGGTCAGCTTGATCCGGCCGATACCGTCGCGTTCATAGATCTTGTAGGAGTTGGAGAACACGTCGCGCAATTGAACGACCTCGATTTCCAGCGGCGGTCGGTTGAATATCTGCGTGGTCGCCTCTACCGGCGTTTTTTCCGATTCGGTACCGTCGCTGCTCAGTATCGAGACATAGTAGGTATATTTGGTCTCCGGTGTCAGCGCGTCCTTGACGAATTCCGGTTGTGTCACCTCGCCGATTCTGGTGAATGTGTCACCGTCCTTTTGGTAGATCCGGTAGGAGCGGAAATACTTCGAATCGACCGCCGCCCAGTTCATTTTCACCTGCCAGGGAGTGGTCTGCACTTGCACCGCTGGAAGCGCTGCCGGTACAAACTTGGTCGGCACCCCTCCCACTACCGCGCTGGTCGCGCCTTCAAAGCCGAAATGGGTTTCCCCGCCGATGCGGTAATAGTAATGAACATCAGCCTCCAGATCCTGATCCAAGAACTGGTTGTTTGAACTTGTGCCAACCTGCACGAAATCCCCGTTCTCGTTCCTGGAGCGGTAGATGCGATATTGCTTGATGTAGGGCGAAGATGCCGGCGCCCAGTGCAGTTCGACCGAATGTACCTGGCCCTGGGCGG
>JAJXTT010000124.1 GCA_021783525.1 Pseudomonadota bacterium | reverse complement strand
TCGCCATGCAGCACGGGGTGGCAGGAACCGAGCAGTAAACGCCGGCATGGTCCGGCTCCAAAGAGAAAGGCCACCGGGGAATACCCGGTGGCCTTTGCACAACAGAGGTTATCTCTTAGTGGGAGGCAGCCATTTCCGCACCCAGGCCCGTTTCGGCACGGATCATCTGTGCGTCGTAGGCAGCCCTTTCCTTCTCCGCACTTTCGCTCTTGTCGGTCACAGACGCAATATAAGCGACGACAAGTACGGCCGGCAGAACCACGAAGGTCGGGAAGTCATACGGGAATATCGCAGGTCCCATGGCGAGCACTTTAGTCCACACCGTCGGGCCGATGAGCAGCAGGCCAATGGAACCGAAGATACCCGTGTAGCCACCGAGCACCGCACCCCGTGTGGTCAGGCCACGCCAGAAGATGGACAGAACCAGGATCGGGAAGTTGGTGCAGGCCGCGATCGAGAAGGTCAGCGCCACGATGTAGGCGACGTTCTGTTTCTCGAAGGCGATGCCCAGGATCACGGCGAGAATACCCAAACCGATCACCATCATCTTCGACATCCACACTTCCTGCTTCTCGGTTGCCGTACCCTTCATGATCACGTTCGCATAAATGTCATGCGACAGCGCCGAAGCACCTGCCAGCGTCAGGCCGGATACCACAGCCAGAATAGTGGCGAACGCGACCGCGGCGATGAAGCCGAGGAAGAAGTCGCCGCCCAATGCGTGAGACAGATAGACCGCCGGCATGCTGCCGCCACCCTTCAGGTTGAGCACGCTCTTGCCGATGTCGGCCACGTACTCGGGGTTGTTGGCCACGAGAACGATCGCGCCGAAACCGATGATGAAGGTCAGGATGTAGAAGAAGCCGATAAAACATGTTCCATACAGCACCGATTTGCGTGCCGCCTTGGAGTCCGTAACCGTAAAGAAGCGCATCAGGATGTGCGGCAATCCGGCCGTACCGAACATCAGCGTCAGTCCCAGCGAAATGGATTCGATCGGATTGGCCTTCGCGCCGATGGGCACCACGGACTTCATGATGTCCAGATGTTTCGGGTGGGCGGCGACCGCATCATTGAACAGTTTCGCAAAGCTGAAACCTTCGTGAGCCATCACACCGAAGGCCATCATTGTCGCACCGCCCAGCAGCAGGCCGGCCTTGATGATCTGCACCCAGGTCGTAGCCTTCATGCCGCCGAAGGTCACGTAAATGATGATCAGCGTACCGACGACCACGATCGATTCCCGGTAGGAGATTTGCGGCACCAGCGTATGCAGCAATTGTCCCGCACCCACTGCCTGACCGATCAGGTACCAGATCACGACGATCAGCGAGCCGATGGCAGCCATGGTGCGGACCGGCCCCTGCTTGAGGCGGAACGAGACGACGTCGGCGTAGGTGAATTTGCCCAGGTTGCGCAGGCGTTCGGCGATCAGGAACAGGATGATCGGCCAGCCGACCAGCCAGCCCACTGAAAACAGCAGACCGTAGAAGCCGTTGAAATACACCAGTGCGGCGATGCCGAGGAACGACGCCGCGGACATGTAGTCGCCGGCGATGGCCATGCCGTTCTGCAGACCGGTGACGCCGCGTCCGGCGGCGTAAAAGTCGCTTGCCGTCTTGGTGCGGGTCGCGGCCCAGTAGGTGATGACCAGCGTGACCGCAACAAACAGGACGAACATGATGATGGCGTGCCAGTTGAGCGGCACTTCTGCCGGCGCAGCGGCGACGGCGACGGCGGCGGCTGCAGGTGCAACGGCGGACGCCGGTGCCACAGCAGAGGCGGTTACTGCCGCAGACGCGGGGGCTGCTGCAGACATGGCGGCATCTGCGGCGAAAGTCACATTAGCGGCAAGCAGCGAGACAAGACCCAATAAAGCGAAACAAGCGGATTTGAATATTTTCATTTGGAGGCCTCGCGAACGATTTCGTTGACGATGGGATCGAAGTCTGTGTTCGCCTTGTAGACATAGACACCTGTCAGCACGCAGGATGCCAGGATCACGCCCACACCCGCGAGCATGCCTACCGGGATCACGCTGTCCGCAGCGATGGGCTGGGTAAGGACATCCGGGGCAAACGCGATCAACAGGATGAAACCGAAATACATCACGCAGACCAGCGCAGACAGCGTCCAGGAAAGCGTGTCGCGGCGGCCGACCAGTTGAAGGTATTTCGGATTGCTTTGTATCTTGCTTGCAATCAATAACGACATGACTTCCTCCCTCAGTTATTTATTTACAAAAGTGAAAATTGCCCAACAACAGGTGATGACTCATCATTGATTTCCTGAAACGTCATACGGTGCAAAAAGTTGTACTTTACAGTTGGATACCGTGTGACCGGTCTGAAGCGGCCTGTCCCGCATTGGCGCCGCCGCAAAACAATCATTCCAGGGATTTAGTCTCCCGACCCATTCTTGCTACCGAGCAGAAGGTTACGTCAGAAATCTTACGGTTAGCTTACATCGCGCAGCCAGTGGTGCGCCTTCTCAAGGTCATGCAAGCCCTCGAAGTGATTAATGTCTTTCTTGTGTGCTTGTGCGATGGCGATCTGAAACAGTTGCGCGGTCGCCAGCGCATCCGCCAGGGCGTTGTGCCTGGCCTCGATGCGTATGTTGAAACGCCCGATCCAGTCGTCCAGTACGCGGTGAGTGCCCATCAGGGAACGATTCAGGGCGGGCATCACGTAGGCCAGATCCACCCACGCATGTTTGAACGACAATCCCAGGTATTGGCGCATGGCGCGCCGGATCATGGTCTCGTCGAAAGCGACGTGAAACGCGACCAGCCCGGATTTGCCCAGATACTCCAGGAACGCCAGCAATGCTTCCACCGGATCTTCGCCTTCGCGCTGCGCCGTGCTGGTGATGCCATGCACCAGTATGTTTTCCTTGCCGCTGCTTTCCCGCTGCTGCAACACGACCGAGAAACTGTCTTCCAGCACAATGCGCCCGTTGACCACCGCCACCGCCCCGATCGAGATCAGCGTGTCGGTCAGCAGGTTCAACCCGGTCGTCTCGACGTCGACCACCACATAGCGCGCGTGGTCAAAAGCGCTCTTCGCGTCGCATGCGGGCAGTGCCCGCCATGCATCCAGACGCGTCCTTTGCTGCGGGGTCAGCTGCGGCGGTGGCGCAAACCAGCGTTGCAGCAATTTTTTCAAAGCTGATAGTCCAGCCTCAATTTGGCCTGCGCCTTGCGCGCCTGGCGGAAGGCCTCCTTGAGGATACGGCGATCCAGTTCGTTCAGCGACGCCGGGTCGATCAGGTTATCCAGCGCGTCTTCGCTCAAGCCCTTGGCGCTCGATTCATCGTGATGGCGCAGGCGCAACACCTGTATGAACAGCAAGGCATCGATCCATGCCTCGATTTCCGGCTGGGGCAGGTTCATCTTTGCCGCACTCAGGCGCAAACGCTGGATGGTGTTCGTGTGCGTCACCCCGGTGGCCAGACTGAAGATGCGGGCCGCATCCACGAATGGCGTGATGCCATTGAGCTTGAGGTCGATCCGGTCCGAATCGTTCAGGACAAAATCCCGTATCACCCCCAGCGGCGGGCGGTTGCGCAGCGCGTTCTCGGCCATCATGTACAGGAAGCGGCTGTTGTCGCTGGCGACCCTCGCCAGCCACAGGCGCAAGTCTTCGGCGAGATGCTGCGCCCCGTACAGCGCGCGGAAATCAAAGAAGATCGTTGCATACAACAGTGACTCCGGCGTGCCGCCCCTGATCCAGCCGGAGAAAGCCTGCTTCCACTCTTCCAGCGACAGGCACCACTGGGGATTGCTGGCCATGATCTCGCCCTTGCATAGCGGGAATCCGCACATTGCGAGCTTTTCGTTGACGCGTCTCGCGATCGGCAACAGCTTCTCGCGTACCTGGTCCGCGGTCATGCCTTGCGGCGTGTCGAAAATGATCGCGTTGTCCTGATCGGTATTCAACGTCTGCTCGAAACGCCCTTCCGAACCCAACGCCATCCAGCACACCCCGTTGAGCAACGGTGTACCCGCCAGGCCGCTCGCCATGAACTCGAGCTCGACGACCCGGACAGTGAGCAGATCGTTGAAAGTGGAGATGAACTGGGTCAGCTGCTCGGCCGCAACGCCTTGCGCCATCATGTTGCGCGCCATGTTGCGAATATCCATCGCGCCCTGCTGCAACACTTCGATCGTGTCGGCATTGCGGATGGTCGAACCGATCTGGCGCAGACCGACCCGCTGCAAGGCAAACAGATCCTTTTCCGATACCAACCCGACCAGCCTCTCGTTCTCGACCACAAGCACATGGCGGAAACCGTGCTTCGCCATGGTCAGGGCAGCCTCATGGGCCAGGGCCTGCGGCGTCATCGTCTCGAGTATCGTCGACATCACATTGATGACCGGCTGATCGAGATCGATCTGCGGCAATGCAATGCGTTCCAGCACATCGGGCAAGGTCAGGATGCCCAGAGGACGTCCGCTCGCATCCACGGCGATCATCGACCCGACCTGCTGCTCATGCATGGTCTTCAGCACCTGCCGCACCGTCATATCCGGCGGGCAGGTGATCGGCGTGCGCCGGATGATCGACGACAACGGGCTGGCCAGGGACTGCTGCTCGACACTCGAGTTGCTGTACTGGGCCTGGATGACCTGCTTGGAGTGTTCCAGCAGATTGGCGATACGCCGCGTGCAGAAATCGCGGAACGCGGCACTCAGGCCGATCAGTTCCCGAAAGTCGGCCGCCGACAATTCGTAACAGAAGACATCGCTACCCGCCCGGTAGACGCTCGCGACGCGACGGTTGGCGAGCAGCGCCCCCAGCGGGAAGCACTCTCCTTCGGCCAGTTCCAGCCACGTATCCGCCTCGGAAGCATGTGCGACGCTCTGCTCGCCGTGCACCATGCCCTGCTTGATGACCAGGAACCGGTCCACCGGCCCCTGCTCCGGCGAAACGATCACCTCGCCTTCCGGGTAGTAGCCCAGCCGCATGCGCTGCAACATCCACAGGACATGGGGGAGTTCCATGTGATCGAACGGCGCGTGCCGGGTGATGAATGAAATTTCGGAGGGATGGATAGCGCTCAAAGTGTCACCTTTTGATTTAAATACGGTCGGCCGAGGTCATGCGTTCCCGAAAACCCTGGCCAGCTCCGCCCCCGGCTCCGGCGCGCGCATGAACGCTTCGCCGACCAGGAAGGTATTGACCTGATGATTTCGCATCAGCCTGACATCGTCTGGCGTGAAGATGCCGCTCTCGGTAACGACGATGCAGTCCTGTCCCTTTTCGGATGCTGCAATGCGCGAAAGCAAATCGAGCGTCGTCTGCAGGCTGACTTCGAAGGTGCGCAGGTTGCGGTTGTTGATTCCGATCAGGTGTGTCGAAAGCTGCAGGGCGACTTCCAGTTCCTTGCCGTCGTGAACCTCCACCAGCACGTCCATGCCCAGCTTGTGCGCGAGCTTCTCGAGCGACTTCATCTGGTTCAGCGTCAATGCCGAGGCGATCAGCAGGATGGCGTCCGCCCCCATCGCGCGCGACTGGTATACCTGGTATTCGCTCACGATGAAATCCTTGCGCAACACCGGCAGGCTGCAGGCTTCGCGCGCCTGCTTCAGGTACTCCGCACTGCCTTGGAAGAATTGCTCATCGGTCAGTACCGACAAACAGGCTGCGCCGTGCCGCTCATAACTGGCAGCGATCTCGGACGGGCGGAAATTGGCCCGAATAACCCCTTTGCTGGGACTGGCTTTCTTGATCTCGGCGATGATGGCGGGCCTGCCCGCGGCGATCTTGCCGCGAATGGCGCCGGAAAAATCCCGTGCCGGGGCAGCCTGTTCCGCCTCCGCGCGCATTGCCGGCAGCGGTTTCGCAGACAAGGCGGCGGCCACTTCCTGGTTCTTGACCGCGAGAATCTTGTTGAGGATATCGGACATGCTGGGGTTCTCTTTTTATAGAGTCTGCATTCTATCGCATGCGGAATGCTAAAATGCAGGGCACAGTGCAACATTTGGAAGCATCATGGAAGACGTCAGGCAATACATGCAGTCCATCGGAAAACAGGCGCGCGCCGCATCGCGCCTGATGGC
>JAJXTT010000123.1 GCA_021783525.1 Pseudomonadota bacterium | reverse complement strand
TTCGGCGAGCCGCCCATCAGGCGGCGTATCGAGTCAAACATCGGCGGTTTTCCTGTGTGATTTCCGAGTCACATCGCCAGCTTGTGGCAGTACATCGAATTCCGGCATCCGGAGGATCAAAGGGGTAGCCTCGCTTTGGCATTCAATGGACATTCCATGTCGAAAACCATTGCGATGCAGCCCCACTGGCCACGCTCAATATCTTCCCTGAGTCTTGTTGATGTAGTTCGCCAGTTGCCGGGTCTCCTGATTCATGCGCGAGAGATTGGCGTGGGTCACGCGGAACAACGCGCGCATCACCAGGAAGGCCAGGCGCGGCTCGGCATCAAGCAACGCATCGAAGTCGGCCGGGGTGAGTGTGTAGACCGTGGAATTGCCCACTGCACGCAGCGTCGCCTTGCGCGGCGACTGTTCGACGAATGCGCGGGTACCGGCGCATTCCCCTTCCTTCATGGTGTAGACCGCCTGTTCGGTTCCGTCGGCATCCTTGCTGGTCACGGTGAGCCTGCCTGCCGCCAGGATGAACAAGGTCTGGTCAGCCTCGCCCTCCTTCACCAGCAGCTCGCCATCCTTCAAGCGGCGCACCCCCAGCTTCTCTGCCAGGAGCTTGGCCTTCTCTTCCGTCAGCTCGCTTCCCACCGTTGAATTCCGGACTACCTTGTAATCTGCGACTTCGCTCATCACTCAATTCCTCCTTCTCATGTTTATCGGTGAAACCGTTGGTGCGACATTCAATATCCGGCCATCAGCCCGTGCGACACTGCAAGCATTATCCTTGAGTCCCGGACGTTTTGGTAACTCGCGGAGAGGACTTTTTCATTATCTCACTCGCCTTTCTGCTTCAACACCGTCTTCACCATCTTCCCGAACGCCCTGTCCTTCTTCCGCTTGTCCACATACGACATCTCGTTGAAATCGGACTCCGCCTTGAGCTTCAGGTAACTCCGGTAATGCTCCGGGTTCAGCTCGCCGCTCTCGATCGCCTTGCGGATGGCGCAGCCCGGCTCGTTATTGTGGCTGCAATCGGCAAAGCGACATCTGGTCGCAAGCGCCTTGATATCGGCAAAACTGTCGTCCAGCCCTTCGCCTGCGCTCAAGATACCCAGCTCACGCATCCCCGGCATATCGATCAGCAGCGCGCCATTATCGAGCACGACCAGGTGGCGGCGCGTGGTGGTGTGCCTGCCTTCGCCCGTGCCGCTGACCGCCGCGGTCTCCAGCGCGTCACGGCCCAGCAGATGATTGATCAGCGTCGTCTTGCCCACGCCAGAAGAGCCAAGCAGGCAATAAGTCCTGCCCGGCAGCATGAGCTGCCTCACCTGCTCCACGCCCTCGCCCGTAACATTGCTGAGCGGGAATATCCTGGCCGTGATGCCTGCCGCGCGAATGTTGGCGATCATGCGCTCCAGCTCCGGGGCACTCACCAGGTCCGTCTTGGTCAGCAGCAGCACCGGCTCGATATGCCCCTCGTTGACCATCACCAGGTAGCGCTCCAGCCTGCGCACATTGAAATCGAAATGGCACGACTGCACGATGAACGCCACATCGATGTTCGCCGCGATCATCTGGAAGTCGATGTTCTTGCCGGGAGCCTTGCGCCTCAGGAAGGACCTTCTGGGCACCACGTCATGGATGCTCGCATGCGACTCCGCATCGTGGTACTGCACACACACCCAATCCCCGACACAAGGCATATCGACGGAGGACGTGGCAGCATGAAGAAACCTGCCCGTCAGTTCGGCAGGCACTTCGCCCTGTTCGTTGCGGACAACATAGCGCCCGCGGTCGACGGCAGTCACCCGCGCGAGTCGCTGGCCTGACCCGCACCTTGCCTGCTCCGCAAGCACGCCATCCAGACCGAGTTCGGTCAGCTCCATGGTAAACCTGCCCCTTTGATTCCGGCGTCCTGATCTGGCTTCAGCAGCGCCTCGGCCTCGTCCGTCGCAAGGTATTTCCAGGGCAGCGGTATCAGGCCGGGAACGCGCTCCATATAGCGGCGGTAAGTGTCGCCGTGGTAGACCAGCAATTTCTTCTCCTCCAGACGCGATCCGATAATGAAATAGAGTGTAATGAACACGCTGGACAATAGCGTCGTCGCACTCATGTCGCGCGTCCAGACCAGTACCAGGCCGAAGAAGTACCAGGGGTGGCGCACGTGGCGGTGAAACGTGGAAAGATGGAAGTGCTCCTGATCCTCGACCTTCCGGACTTGCGCCTGCAACTGGCGCAGGCCAAGGAACTCCTGCATGTCGTAGCTCTTGAGAGACAACCAGAAGCCGAAGAGCGCGGCCAGCGCCAGCCCGTTTGCCAGCCAGGCGCCGATGCCCTGCCAGCGCCACAACATCGGCTCGGGAGCGCGGTAGGTGAGCCACAGGATCGGCAGGATCAGGAGCGATGCCAGGACGTTGAATGTCAGCCGGTAATACGGCATCAGGCTCGGCCAGCCCGCGGCAACCCTGCGCTTCACCGCCAGCGACGCCAGTGCGGAGTGCAGGGCGAAGTACGCTATCCAGCAAAATGCAAGCAACACGACGTCACACCAGGCGGATTCAGTCATGTGAGGTCACTGCCTTTCTTCCCTTTTCCGGGGATGACGCGGGCTTGGTTCATCCTGCCCTGCCAGTCTGTTGTCCGATCTTCTCCAACAATCCGGGGAAGTCATTGCGAACGCTGTTTACCTTCGTGCTGACACGGTACCCCTCAAAGTCCTGCAATGAATCCGCGATCAGCATGCCCACTTCCTTCGGCGTGGTGGACGGTGCGAGCCACGCCAGGTATTGCTCGGGATCAAGCACCACGGGCATGCGGTGATGGATATGCGCAATGCTCGGCGCCGCCTCTCTGGTAAGAAGCGCGCAGGACAGGACCGGTTCTGCATCGGGGCGCTTCCAAAGCGACCACATGGCTGCAAAGGCGACTACTTCCTCATCGGGCGCGTAAATGAAATACGGCTGATTCACCTGTCGCCCGGATTCGGCGCGGACGCGTTCATGCTCGTTCCATTCGTACCACCCGCGCGCCGGCATGAGACAGCGCATGGTCTTCAGGCTTGATCGCCAGGTCGGTTTTTCCGCTGCCTCTTCGGAGCGCGCATTGAAGGTCAATGAAGGTGGCGCCGGCTTCTTCCACCAGCCCGGAATTAGTCCCCATCTCGCCCAGGCCAACTCGATAATGCCATCAGGCGCTTGCAGGATGATCGGCACTTGCATGGTCGGTGCAACATTGAAGACCGGCACGATGGACGTGTTCAGATTATGGCGACCGATATGCCAATGCCTTTCGATTGCGGCTTCATCAGGTGAAACGTATCTTCCACACATGATCGTGCACTCCAGCGCCCCGAATCCAAAACCAGCCAGGTCAGCGTCGAACTGATCCTGCACTGCCGACCTCACAATAATCGCTTCGATGCTGACCCCATCAGCACTCGAATCCTGCCGTGCCGTGCATGTCCACAACACTTGCCTCGCAACGCACTCAGGCCGAACGCCAAATGCATGGAACCATTCGCAGACCCGGACCAGTCGCCCTCAACCCTTATTTGAGCCACAATTACGTATGCCGAAATTCCCGCTCCGCTACATCCTGCTGATCGCCGCACTCGCGATGCTCCTGATGAGCATCCAGCTTGGCGCGCTGAACGTCGCGTTCGAGAAGCTCGACCTCTCCCCGGATTCTGCCACGCTCCTGTTCCTCACCATATTGGGCGGCAGCCTGGTCAACCTGCCCCTGTTCAGCATGAAGTCCGACCCGCCCAACCTGGAAAAGATGCCCCCGAACCTGCGCGAGTTCTACAGCGGGATGCCCTACACCGGCAGCACCGTCATCATGGTCAATGTCGGCGGCTGCGTGGTCCCCGCCGCATTCTGCCTTTACCTGCTGGCGCACCACCCGCTGAATTTATTGTACGTCATGCTTGCAGTCGCCGCCGTCACCGTGCTGTGTTTCAAGACCACCCGCACGGTACCTGGTATCGGCCTGGGCGCGCCCATGTTCCTCGCGCCCCTGATGGCGGCACTGGCTTCCACCATGCTCGATCCGTCCAATGCCGCACCGCTGGCCTTCATCAGCGGCACCCTGGGTGTGTTGATCGGCTCCGACCTGTTGCACCTCGCGGACATACGGCGCCTGGGCACTCCGTTCGCCTCGATCGGCGGCGCAGGCAGCTTCGACGGGATATTCATCAGCGGACTCGTGGCAGTGTTATTGACTTAGGGAATTGCAGATCGAGTCCGCTTTTCTCCCTCGCCCTATGGGAGAGGGGACTTGTAGTGCCGGATCAATAGCCTGTCAAAAGCTCATGCCGATACAACCCGGTTGCGTCCACACTCCTTTGCCTGGTAGAGCAAACGGTCGGCCACGGCAAACAGCGAGTCAGGCTCGGAAGCCGGCACCGGGGTCAGCGATGCGACCCCTACGCTGATGGTAAGCACACTGCTGGTGGCTGACTTTTCATGCGGAATGGCCAGGTCTTCCACGAGCTTGCGGCATTTCTCGGCGATCTCGACGGCGGATGCGATATCCGCCTTGGGCAGCAGCAGCACGAATTCCTCCCCGCCGTAGCGCGCAAACAGGTCGGTCGCCCGCAGCGGAATCTTGTTCAGCGCCTGCGCAACCCGCGTCAGGCACTCGTCTCCCTTCAGGTGGCCGTAATGGTCGTTGTACTGTTTGAAATGATCGATATCCAGCACAATGAGCGAAAGCGGCTGGCGATCGCGCATGGCATGAAACCATTCGGACTTCAGGGTCTGGTCGAACAGCCGCCGGTTCGACACGCCGGTCAGGCC
The DNA here is from genome assembly GCA_021783525.1 of Pseudomonadota bacterium. Classification (GTDB taxonomy): domain Bacteria; phylum Pseudomonadota; class Gammaproteobacteria; order Burkholderiales; family Gallionellaceae; genus Sideroxyarcus. The sequence continues at coordinate 1,287 of JAJXTT010000123.1, read as the reverse complement.
ATCCTGCAGCGTGAGCGCCTCCAACTTGCGATTGAGCGCGAGCAATTCTTCCTCCATCTTTTTGCGCTCGGAGATGTCGAACATGAAGCCAACCAGTTCGGTCGTCACGCCGTCCTTGCGGATGACGTGGACATAGTCGCGTATCCACACGAAGTTGCCGTCCGCCGTCAGCGCACGGTAGTCCGCTTCATGGTCGACACCGCCGATCGTCTGCGCGACGCAAAAGTTCGTCGTCCGCTCGCGATCTTCCGGATGGATGCGTTCGATCCAGTCGTTCGCGGTCAGCCAGCTCTCCTGCGGCCAGCCCAGCAGCGCTTCGATCTGCGGGCCGATGTAGCTGAACTTCATGGTTTCCCAGTTGATCTTCCAGGGAATCGCCTTGGTGGATTCGAGCAGGGTTTTGTAGGTGCCGTCCATGTCGGCGAGGGCGACGCGTTCCTCATGTTGCGAGATTCCGTTCATTTTTTGCTTCATCCCTTCAGTGATCTTGAAATTCCAGCGCACAACGCTTTCAGCGCCGTATGCTGCCATGGCAGCCTGTTGCGCGCCATAGAGATCGCGCCTTTCGTCAGGTGCAAACCAGCAATCTTCCTTTCCTGAGTATCCCAATCGCCTACTTGTTAAAATTGCGTTAAATAATGTATTTTAGATATATGTTATGTGCGGAAATTAATTTAGTATCCCCATGCCGTTGTAAAAAAAACCAGCCAGCGGCGAATCAATTCAATTTACATCTATGGGGAGTATGGCAATGGGAAACTTCGGAGTAGTGATATTTGTGTTCTTACCGTTCATTATTGTGGCCTTGATGATTTTGGCAGCCGGCAAACCACAGCCTGCCACCGCATCGGCGCAATCCATCTATCAGCAGCTCGGCGGCGAAGGTGCGGTCAATGCGGCGGTCGACATCTTCTACCGCAAGGTACTGAAAGATTCGCGCATCAGCCATTTCTTCGAAGGCGTTGACATGGACAAGCAAGCCGCCAAACAAAAGGCGTTCCTGACCATGGCTTTCGGCGGCCCGCACAACTACACCGGGGAAGACATGCGGCGCGGCCATGCGCACCTCGTAGCCAAAGGTCTGAACGATTCCCACTTCAATGCGGTGATGGAGAACCTGGGCGCCACGCTCAAGGAACTGAACGTGCCGGGACACCTGATCGCCCAGTGCGCTGGAATCGCGGAAAGCACACGCAAAGACGTGCTCGGAAAATAAAAATAACAAGCGCCGGTGTTCAGGCGTTGCGCAACCCCGGCTGGGAGTGACTTGTGTCTTCAAAATAAAAA
>JAJXTT010000122.1 GCA_021783525.1 Pseudomonadota bacterium | reverse complement strand
TTGACGAGGCCGCCGTCAAGCCGTTACCCAATTCGCGCAAGATCTATGTCGAGGGCAGCAGGCCCGATATCCGCGTGCCGATGCGCGAGATCACGCTGACCGACACCCACCTGAACAACGGCGTCGAACATAACCCGCCTATTCATGTGTATGACTGTTCCGGCCCCTACACCGACCCGTTGGTAAAGATCGATATCCGCTCCGGCTTGCCCGAAATGCGCGCCAGGTGGATCGAAGAGCGCAATGACACCGAAGCCCTGCCCTGCCTCACCTCCGAATACGGCCGTCAGCGCCTGAACGACCCGGCCCTGGCCGACATGCGCTTCAACCTCAAACACACCCCGCGCCGAGCCAAGGCGGGCATGAACGTCACGCAGATGCACTATGCGCGCAAAGGCATCATCACGCCCGAGATGGAATTCATCGCGATACGCGAAAACCAGAAACGTGAAGGCCTATCCGAGATGCTGCTGAAACAGCATCCCGGCGAGAATTTCGGCGCTGCGATGCCCAAAGTGATCACGCCCGAATTCGTGCGCAGCGAAGTCGCTGCCGGACGCGCCGTCATCACCGCCAACATCAACCATCCCGAGATCGAGCCGATGATCATCGGCCGCAATTTCCTGGTGAAGATCAACGCCAACATCGGCAATTCCGCGCTCGGCTCCAGCATCCAGGAAGAAGTCGAGAAGATGACCTGGGCCATCCGCTGGGGCGGCGACACGGTGATGGACCTCTCTACTGGCAAGAACATCCACGAAACGCGCGAGTGGATCATCCGCAACTCGCCCGTGCCCATCGGCACCGTGCCCATCTACCAGGCGCTGGAAAAGGTGAACGGCAAGGCCGAAGACCTGACCTGGGAGATATTCAAGGACACCCTGATCGAACAGGCCGAACAGGGCGTCGACTATTTCACCATCCACGCCGGCGTGTTGCTGCGCTACGTTCCCATGACCGCGAAGCGCATGACCGGCATCGTCTCGCGCGGTGGCTCCATCATGGCGAAGTGGTGCCTCGCGCACCACAAGGAGAATTTCCTCTACACCCACTTCGAAGATATCTGCGAGATCATGAAGGCCTACGACGTCACCTTCAGCCTGGGCGACGGCCTGCGCCCAGGCTCCATCTACGACGCCAGCGACGAAGCGCAACTGGGTGAACTCAAGACGCTGGGCGAACTGACCCAGATCGCCTGGAAACACGACGTGCAGGTGATGATCGAAGGCCCCGGCCATGTGCCCATGCACATGATCAAGGAGAACATGGAACTGCAACTGAAGTGGTGCCACGAAGCGCCGTTCTACACGCTAGGCCCCCTGACGCAGGACATCGCCCCCGGCTACGACCACATCACCAGCGCCATCGGTGCGGCATTGATCGGCTGGTTCGGCACCGCCATGCTGTGCTACGTCACGCCCAAGGAACACCTCGGCCTGCCCAACAAGGCCGACGTGAAGGAAGGCATCATCACCTACAAGATCGCCGCCCACGCCGCCGACCTCGCCAAGGGCCACCCGGGCGCGCAGATTCGCGACAACGCCATGAGCAAGGCACGCTTCGAATTCCGCTGGGAAGACCAGTTCAACCTCGGCCTCGACCCCGACCGCGCCCGCGAATTCCACGACGAGACCCTGCCCAAGGAATCCGCCAAAGTCGCCCACTTCTGCTCCATGTGCGGCCCGCAGTTCTGCTCGATGAAGATCAGCCAGGACGTGCGCGACTTTGCGGCGAAGGAAGGCATTGCCGAAGCCGAGGCACTGGCTAAAGGCATGGAAGTTAAGTCAGTGGAGTTTGTGAAGCAGGGGGCGGAGGTTTATCACAAGGCATAGTGCTTGCCGTTGAATAATCGCTCTATGTCCCTTACAGTGCGTTGGCAAGCTAATCGGAAAGGCAGAAAACAGACGAGCTCGCGTCTTACACTGGACTCCAGCAAGCGTGGCGCGCGTCCTTGCGTTCGCAATCTGCGTATCAACGTTTACAACGTACTGGAAATGCTCGCCAACGGAATGAGTGAAGCGGACATTATCGAGGACTTTCCCTAACGCGAACGTGCAGACATTCGCACCCGCCTTACCTTCGCGGCAGACCGCGAACATAATCTGTATACCGTAGCTGTGTAATGAAACTGCTGCCCGACGAAAACCAGTCGAGGCGCATCGTCCCCTCTCTGCAGGCCGCATTCCCTGGCTCAACACAAATCGCCCTATTGGGATTGGAGAGCGTGTTATCGCTGAGTGAGGAAATTGTGGTCGAGAATGATGAGACAATCATGCGTGGAAGCTATGCATCGCTGGCGGTTGCCCTGTATCAAATGAAAATGGGCACTTCTGTTCAAGTGCCCACATTCATGCGTAATTGGTGCGCTCGGCGGGAGTCGAACCCACGACCCTTGGCTTCGGAAACCAATACTCTATCCAGCTGAGCTACGAGCGCATTGAAACGGGCGCGCAGTATAGCGTTTTTTTGCATGCCCCGCCCGCGCCGGATCGCGCAAAAAATGCTATCGTACATGGCATGAGCTTTTCCAATCCCGCCCCCCAGGACATCTGCAAATTGTTGCGCGAAGTTCGCAGCGTGGCAGTGGTCGGCCTTTCGTCCAACCCCGCCCGCCCCAGTTTCCACGTGGCACAGGCTTTGCAAAGCTTCGGCTACCGTATTTTCCCGGTGCATCCGAAGGTGACGGAAGTGCTGGGCGAGAAGGCCTACCCCGACCTGGAAAGCCTGCCGGAACTGCCCGACATCGTGGATGTGTTCCGTGCGCCCGAGCATGTGCCCGCCATCGTGGACAGCTGTATCAGTCTGGGCATCAGGAATCTGTGGTTGCAGGACGGTGTCGTGCACGAGGAAGCGGCGTTGCGCGCAAAACGGGCGGGCATCACCGTGGTGATGGATCGCTGCATGTTCCGCGACCACACGCAGTTGTGCGGAACCGCTCCTTGAGCAAGGCGCGATGTGTCTGGTGCGGCGACGATCCGCTGTATCAGGCCTACCACGATACCGAGTGGGGCGTTCCTTTGCACGACGACCACGCCCTTTTCGAGTTCCTGATCCTGGAAGGCGCGCAGGCCGGCTTGAGCTGGATCACGATCCTGAAAAAGCGCGAAAACTACCGCGCCGCGTTTGATGGCTTCGATGCAACACGGATTGCCCGCTATGACGCGAATAAAATAGAATCGCTGCTGCAGAATCCGGGTATCGTCCGCAACCGGCTGAAAGTGGCTGCAGCCGTGACCAACGCCCAGAAGTTTCTCGACGTGCAATCCGAATTCGGCAGCTTCGACAAATTCATCTGGCAGTTCGTCGACGGCAAACCGAAGCAGAACGCGAGACGCAGCATCGCCAATATCCCTCCCAGCACGCCTGAGTCGGATGCGATGAGCAAGGAGTTGAAACGGCGCGGGTTCAAATTCGTCGGCAGCACCATCTGCTACGCCCACATGCAGGCGACTGGCATGGTGAACGACCACACGACAGACTGCTTCAGATATGAAGAACTAATGAGATGACCCTGAAATTCACCAAAATGCACGGCGCAGGAAACGATTTCGTGGTGCTCGACGGGGTGCGCCAGTCGATCGCATTGTCGCCCGAGCAGATCCGCTTCATCGCCGACCGCCATTTCGGCATCGGCTGCGACCAGATATTGCTGGTGGAAAAGACCCAGCGCGACGATGCGGACTTCCGTTACCGCATCTTCAACGCCGATGGCGGAGAGGTGGAGCAATGCGGCAATGGCGCCCGCTGCTTTGTGCGTTTTGTGCACGAGCACAGGCTCACAAGCAAACGCGAGATCGTGGTGGAAACCAAGAGCGGTTTGATCTCGCCGCGCCTGGAAGACGACGGACGCGTCACCGTGAATATGGGCGCACCGATCTTCGATCCCTCGCAGATCCCTTTCGTGAGCGATAGCCATGAAGTGATCCAGCCCCTGCAAATCGGCACCGAGATCCTGCACATTACCGCCGTATCCATGGGCAACCCGCACGCCGTGCAGGTGGTCGAGGATATCGAAGCCGCGCCCGTGACCACGCAAGGGCCGCTGATCGAGCATCACCCGCGCTTTCCCCGGCGCGTGAACGCGGGTTACATGCAGATCGTGGACCGGACGCACATCAAGCTGCGCGTGTACGAGCGCGGTGCGGGCGAGACCCTGTCCTGCGGCACCGGCGCCTGCGCGGCCGTCGTTGCCGGCATCCGGCGCAGGTTGCTGGACAACACGGTGCATGTCTTTACGCGCGGCGGTTCGCTCAGCATCACGTGGGCCGGCGAGCATTCGCCGGTACTGATGACCGGCCCGGCCATCAGCGTGTTCGATGGCGAGATCAATCTGTAGAAGGCAAAAAATGAGAGCAGAAGACGTAGCACAATACTTGCAGGACAACCCCCAGTTCTTCGAAGAGCACGCCGAGATGCTGTCGCAGATCACCCTGCCCCATCCGCACGGCGGGCGCACGATCTCGCTGAGCGAACGCCAGTTGCTCACCTTGCGCGAACGCGTGAAGGAACTGGAGAAGAAGCTGCACGACCTGCTGGAATACGCCAAGGAAAACGATGCGCTGCAACTCAAAGTGCACCAGTTCAACAGTGCACTCTTCGGCCCGCATGACCGCTCCACGCTGCAAAACCTGACCGTGCACAACCTGCGCGACATCTTCGCCGTTCCGCATGTCGCCTTGCATCTGTGGAAGGACGAGCCGCCCAGCGCCGAAATACTGGCCTTTGCCGACGAACACAAACTGCCGGTCTGCACTCACCATGCCGTGCATGACACCCTGGCCTGGTTCGGCGAAGCCGGCGAACACCTGCGCTCTTTTGCCTATTTGCCGTTGCGCGCGCACGGCCAGACCATCGGCCTGCTCATCCTCGCCAGCGAAGACAAGGAGCGTTTCTATCCGGAAATGGGCACGCTGTTCCTGCAACGCATCGCGGAGACACTGGGCAGCGCGTTCAACCTGCATGTGTGATGCCCACCGCTGAACCAGTCCCTGAAACACTGCAAGGCTACCTCGCCTACCTGCACAACGAGCGCAACTATTCCCCGCTGACGGCCGAGAACTACGCACGCGACATCCGCCGCCTGCTGGCGCTCGCGGGGACGACACCGCTGCCCGACCTGAAAAGTCACCACATCCGCCGCTACATCGCGCAGTTGCACGGCAGCGGCCTGAGCGGGCGCTCGCTGGCGCGCGTGCTCTCGGCGTGGCGGGGCTTCTATGGTTACCTGATGCGCGACCACGGCTGCAAGAGCAATCCCTGCGTCGGCCTGCGTGCGCCGAAAGCGCCCAAGACCCTGCCACACGCGCTGTCGCCCGACGATGCCGTGAAACTGGTGGAGATGCCGGTGGCGACGCCGCTGGACGCGCGCGACAAGGCGATGTTCGAGCTGCTCTACTCGTCCGGCCTGCGCCTGGCGGAACTGGTCAGCCTCGATCCCGTCGACATGGATTTTGCAGACGCCTCGGTGCGCGTCACCGGCAAGGGCAACAAGACGCGCATCGTGCCGATGGGCAGCCATGCGATCGATGCACTGAAGGCGTGGCTGGCGGTGCGCAGCCAGGTTGCCAGGCCGGACGAGGCGGCGCTGTTCGTCGGCAAGAACGGCGCCCGCATCAGCCCGCGCACCGTGCAACTGCAACTGCGCCAGCGCGGCATCACGCAAGGCATCGCTAGCGGTGTGCACCCGCACCTGCTGCGCCATTCCTTCGCCACGCATGTGCTGCAATCCTCGGGCGACCTGCGCGCGGTACAGGAGATGTTGGGACACGCCAGCATCTCCACCACGCAGGTCTACACCCATCTCGATTTCCAATATCTCGCCAAGATCTACGACGGTGCGCATCCGCGCGCCAAAAAGAAAACATGAGCCAAACAAAACCCAGAGCCCCCTCTACGCCGCACCGCCAGTCGCAAGGCGGCAAGGATTTCCGCAAGCGCGTGCAGCGCAGCAAACAGCAGACAGATGCACCTGCGCCGCAACCTGCCACGAGGCCGCGCGCAGGCAATCCCTCGGCAGAGCCCGGCCTTGTGCTCAAGGCTGATCGCGACAAATCGCTGCTGCGCCGCCACCCGTGGATATTCTC